>JBEANX010000421.1:0-17407 GCA_041165245.1 Pseudomonadota bacterium | reverse complement strand
TGTACGGCTTTGCCCAAGCGGCGCGGCCACCGGCCAGTGTCTGAGCGTGCGCCAGTGGCTCAGCGTGCGCCCGCCGATCAATGCTTCCTCATCGGCCTTGAGCGTCGTGGCCGATGATTGCGACGGTGTACCAGCAGCGCCTTCATTCAGGCGGGCTTGCAAGGCCTGAGCGAACGATGCGTCGTGTTCGCGCTCCAGTTGCAGCATCAAAGCCTCCCAAGGGTCCAGCCCCGTCGATCCCAGCAACAGAGCCAGACCCACATCGGGCCAATCGGCCATCAAGCCAGGCAGCAGTTCGGCGCCTTCCGAGATGCCCATCAGCAGCACGCGTGCAGCAGGAACAGGGCGCTCTCGCATGTCCTGGGCCATGAAGCTGCGCCATGCACGTGACCCGCTGGCCAAGTCATCTTGAGCGATGAAACCAGGGCGGCAGGGGGTGGGGCGCGGCCAGTCGCTGGCGCGCACGTGTGGCTTGTGCAGCACGATGATCTCCCGTGCGCTCAAGCCCTCGAAGTAGCTGGGAAGGATGGGCGCCATGCCCGTGCAACCCGAGCCCGGCACGACATAGACGCGGTCGATGCTGGGCTGAAGGTGCTCAGCCTGCGGCGTGTGTGCTGCACTGGGCGAGGGGCGCCAGATGGCCACCTCGTGGACTTGCCCTTGCTCCGATGTCCAGGTGCTGATGCGCACTTGAGGCACACCTGCTGAGGTGCTTGCAGCAGGTGCGGCTGCAACATGACTTTGCAAAGGCACAGGGGTCTTCAGTGCTGTCGGAGCACTGGTGCAAGCCGTCAAGCCAGGCACGCTGCCCAAGCCGAGCAGCCCCATGAAAAAAGCCGCCTGAATGTTGTTCAGACGGCCTTTCAACGTGGCCACGCAGGCGGTGCGCCAAACCCACCAAGCCTGCATGAACCGGCTGTGCATGCCTCAGATCATTTGAAGATCATGGTGGGCGCAGGCGCTTGCACCGGCACACCACCAGCCGCGCCATTGCTGCCTGAGCGCAGGCGGCGGCCGATACCAGGCTGGCTGATGCCGAACTGTTCCAGCAACTGGGCGTAGGCGTCATCGGCCAGCGTCTTGGAGGCGTCGCGGATCACTCTGGCCTTGTTGGGGTTGGCCACGTCGCCCCGGTTGGAGACGATCTTGGTGTCGTTGCCATTGCCGATCGAGGTGAAAGCCGCCTTGATCTCATACGTGCGGGTGTTGATCAGGTTGAAGTCGGCGGAGATGTTCAGGTCGTACAAAGCTGTCACCGAGGTGGTGCCCTGCAGGGGCGAGATGTCCCTTTGGAAATCAATCGACGAGACCGAGCCGAACAGCACGTAATCAGCGCCTTTGAAGTCACCCTTTTTGATGCGGGCGATGATGTCGTTCACATCGGGCTGGCGCACGGGCTTGGCCATCTTGCCGGTCTTGACCTGCTGCAGCACTTGCTCGGCCTTGGTGGGCTGGGGGCCGCCGTCGTCGAAGATCTTGCCCTGCACCAGGGAGACACCGCCGCCCTTGATGATGGCGCCCTTCAAATCAGCCGTGAAGTGGCGCAGCTCGCCCTGGTCGATGCGGGTGTAGGTGCCCGCCACGCCGGTGTATTGCTCCGAGCTGGTGCCGGCAAAGCCATTGCGGTTGGCGCTGACGGTGCTTTTGGCACTGCCATCGACCACTTCGAAATACTCGGCCACGCTTTGTTGGTAGGCCAGGTCGGTCACGGCCACTTTGGGCGTGCCTTGTGCCATGGCGGTGGAGGCCAGCAGGCCCTGGCTCAGCAGCACGCCGAGCAGCAAGCGACGGTTGGTGTTCATGGTGTATCCCTCAGTCTTGAGAATGTTCAGTCAGACAGGCAGACAAGCGTTCGGTGCTCGATGGCATCAACGCTTGGAGGTCTTGCGGATGTCTTTCTCTTCTTGCCACTCGATGGTGCCTTCTTCAACGTCGTACATCTTCAAGGTGAACTTGTAGTACACGTCCTTGGTCTGCGAGTTCTGCTTGACGATGGAGGTGAGCTCACCTTCCAGGCTGTACTTGGCGCCCTTCATTTGCGACATCTTGGCGGTGCTGTCCTTCTTGTACAGGCCACTCTGGTTCTGGCGCTGCAGCTCATCCACACCGGCCTGCATCTCGTCGATGCTGCGGGTGAATCGCACCTTGCCACTCTTGACCAGGGTGGTCTGAATGGTGTTCATGATGTTCTTGGTGTCGATGTATTCGCTGGTCTTGTTCTTGACCGTCGAGATCGTCACGGTAGGACGGCCCGTGAAGATGGGCGTGTCCAGCAGGGACTGCGTCATCTTCTCTGCGATCATTTGCAGGTCGGTCGAGCCGAACTCGTTGGTGACCAGCTCGACGGCTTTGGAGTCGCCGTAGTTGACTTCGCGGTCGAAGCGCACCACGGGCGAGGACACCGTGTTGCAGCCCGTCAGGGCGGTGGCAGCGAGGGCAAAGCCCAGCAGGGCAGTGCGGGAGAGGAGGCGGGTGCGGATGTTCATGGTGTTTCCCAACTTGGCTCTGATCATTTCTCGACGTTCATTTCGATGCGGAAGTCCACCACGGTGGACTTGGGCGCCACGCCCTTGAGGTAGACCGACTGCTGGCCCATCAGGCGCTGGGGCTTCCAGGCATCGTCGTCACCCACTTGCATGCCGTCGGCATCGAGCCAACGGTAGCGCCAGTAGACCTGGCGGTCAGATTTTTCGCCGTTGACCAATTCGGTCTGCACCACCAGCATCTCGTTGCGGCGCTGCGCACGGATCTCGGCGATGCTCACGCCATAGGCTTCACCGCGAAGCATGAGCTTGCTGGCTGCCGAGCCGCCACCCTGGTTGGGGTTGGTGGCATTGGGGTTCAGGGGGGCGACGGGCGAGGTCTGGGCCAGGGCGGTGCCAGTGGTGGCGGCCATCAAAGCTGCCGTCAGTGTGGCGGCCATGGCGCCAGCGGCGAATGCTGTGCGGGTGAAGGTCATGGGGTTCCTCTGAGTGGGGTCGTGATGTGTGGGGGGCAGTGGCTGTCAACGCTCACTTCTTGGTGGCGGTTGACAGGGTGGGCTTGGCCGAAGGCTTCTTGTTGGGCATCAGCGATGCAGGCGCAGCCAGGGGCAATGGGTTGCCGCCCTTGGCGTCGGCCAGGGTGGGGGGCACGAGTTTGCCGATGGCGGCCGTGTCGGTGTTGTAGCTCTTGCCCAGGTAATTGCGCAGGGCTACCACAGCGTACTGGCCCTTGACAGACACCTTCACGGGCTCAGGCCAGTTGTTCAGGCGCACTTCGTAATCACCGGGGGTGACATAGCCGCGAGCAATGTAGATGCGCTCTGGCAGGCTGCGCCAGATCCGGTCTTCAGGCTGCTCGGTGGCCACGGTGGCCACCGCAGCCAAAATGCCGCCCACGGCGCCAAACGATTTCTGGGCCTGGTCTTGTGCGATGCCCTTGGCGATGGCGCGCGTGGTGCCACGCAGGATCATGCCGGGCATGTCGTCCTTGAGGGCTCGGCGTGCCATCAGGTTGAAGTCAACAATGGGTTGGGTGACGAGTGATTGATCGCCCACTTGCAAGTTGCTGATGGGGGGCGACTGTGTGGGTTCGACCACCGGGATGGAGATGCTGGCCACCACCATGCGGCCACCACCGGTGGGCACGGGCAGCGGGAAGCCCTTGGCCGTGCGAGCGGGCGCTGCGCCCGTTTCGATCACGAAGAGCACGTCGGTCTTTTGCTGCTTGCGTTTGTTCGAGTAGCTGGTGCGGGCGTCCAGGCCCTTGAGGCCATCCTCCAGCAGCGACTGGTTGGGAAACAGTTCAATGGCCTTGCGGTAGCCGGGCGCGGCCAGCGAAGGCTCGTTCAGGGCCTCGTAGGCAAAGGCTGACAGGTAGTGGCCCAAGGCGTTCTGGTAGCCGTTTTTCAGGGCCTTGACCGCTGGGTCGTTCAACGATTCGGTGGGGTAGCCGTTGAGCTCTTTGCTCTGAACGTTGGCGCCGTTTTTCTTGGCCTCTTCTTCTGCGTCGGCGTAATCCTTGGAGCGCACTTCGGCGATGGTGGCTTCACGCTCGTGGGTGCGCTTGATGTCGGCGCGGGCGTTGTCCCAATCACCCAGGGCCATGCGGTTGAGGGCCAGGCGCAAGGTCAGCATGACCTTCTCGTAGTCTTGGCCTTCGTAGGTCTTGAATTTCTCGCTCAGCAGCGCAGCGCCGATGTTGCCGCCCAGGCGCTTGGCGCCCGCCTTGCTGTCCTCTTCCCACTGCTTGACGATGTTGTCGGCCGAGAGCAGCGCTGAGTTGCTGTCCTCGTAGCGCTTGGCAAGTCGGAGCAGTTCACCACGCTCCATCAGGTAGAGCATTTCTTTCTTATCGCTCTCGCTGCTGTAGCTCTGGTCGAGCGCCGAGAGCGCTCCGTCGATGTTGCCGCTCTGTGCGGCCAGGTTGACGTTGGATGCGGCCTGGTTGTGGTTGACGGTGGCGCAACCGGCCAGCATCACGATGGCGGCCAGAGAAACAAGGCTGAGCGTGCGACGCATGGGAACCCCTAAATCTTGATGAATCTGTAGCGCTTTCTTCAGTGCCAGCCGTTCGTGCGAAACCGACATGTGAAGAAGCGCAAACAGTCTATCAACGAAAGCAGGGGTCCCTTGGCCCTCCGAGGGGTGCCCCCCTAAGAGTGAAACCGCCAGATTTCAGCGGCGTCAGACGACAACAGGCTCAGGCTCCAAGCGGATGCCGAAACGTCCGTACACACTTTCCTGGATGGCGCGTGCCAATGTCACCACTTCGGCGCCATTGGCGCCACCCCGATTGACCAGCACCAGGGCTTGCTTGTCATACACGCCTGCGCGGCCGATGGTCTTGCCCTTCCACCCGCAGGCGTCGATCATCCAGCCGGCAGCCAACTTGAACGTGCCATCGTCCATGGGGTAGTGCACGATGTGCGGGTCGCGGGCGATGATGTCGCGGCATTGCTCTGCCGTGACGACCGGGTTCTTGAAGAAGCTGCCTGCGTTGCCGATCACGGCAGGGTCAGGCAGTTTGGCGCGGCGGATGGCGCAGACCCAGTCAAAGATTTGCCGAGCACTGGGCTGGGTGATGCCCGTTTCCTGCACCTTGCGCTCCAACTCCAGGTAGCCCAGCATGGGCTGCCAGGGGCGAGGCAGGCGCAGGCGCACCCGGGTGATGATGCTTTTGCCAGCGAGGTGTTGCTTGAAGACGCTGTCGCGGTAGGCAAAACGGCATTGCGGCCCGGTGAGGGTGACGCCCCGGCCGGTGATGAGGTCGACGGCATCCAAAGATTCAAACCGGTCTTTGAGCTCCAAGCCATAGGCGCCGATGTTCTGCACGGGCGCTGCACCTGTGGTGCCAGGGATCAGGCCCATGTTTTCCAGGCCGGGCAGGTCGTGGTCGAGGCACCATTGCACCGTGTCGTGCCATGATTCGCCTGCCCCCACCTCGACGATCCATGCATCGTCCCGTGTTTCCAGCAGCCGATGCCCCTTGACTTCCACCTTCATCACACAGGCCTTGAGGTCTTGCGTGAGTACCAGGTTGCTGCCGCCGCCCAGGATGAATTTGGGCGCTGTGCCCAGGTTTGGGTCGTCCAGCACGCGGCGAACGTCCGCGTCGCAGGTGATGCGCACCAGGCTTTGGGCCGTGCAAGGCAGGCCAAAGGTGTTGAATGCGCGCAGATTGGTGCCGTGTTCGACGGCCAGGGAGGTGTGCATGGCAGAATTTTCGCAGACCCTTTAGGAGAAATCACATGCCCAGTTTTGACACGAAGCTCGACCCCAGCTTTGACGCCGTTGGCAACGCCGTGGACACCACGTCGAAAGAGATCGGCACCCGCTTTGACTTCAAGGGCACCAGCGCTGCGGTCGAGCTCAAGAAAAAGGAAAAAGAAGTCATCGTTTACGGCGACAGCGACTTCCAGATCGACCAGGTTCGCGACGTGCTCTACAACAAGCTGACCAAGCAAAAAGTGGACATCCGCTTCATGGACGTCGGCAAGGTCGAGAAGATCGGCGGCGACAAGGTCAAGCAAGTGATCAAGGTCAAGTCCGGCATCGAGGCTGAGTTGGCCAAGAAGATCACCAAGCTGATCAAAGACAGCAAGATGAAGGTCAATGCCAGCATCCAGGGCGATCTGGTGCGCGTGCAGGGCAACAAACTCGACGACCTGCAAGCGGCCATGGCCTTGATGCGCAAGGAGCTGACGGAAGCGCCTTTGTCGTTCGACAACTTCCGCGATTGACGGCTTCTGCTTGCCGACACCCACTCAAAACAAACACACAGGGACACCCATGAATCAGCGCCTTTCCATCCATGATGCTTTGTGTGCCTTGGCGCTCGGCGCATGCACCTTGACAGCCCAGGCCCAAAGCGTCGCCATGTCCGGCGGCATGGGCAGCAAAGCCTTGTTGGTCATCAACGGCGGTGCCCCCAAGGCTCTTGCTGCGGGTGATGAGCACAAGGGCGTCAAGGTGGTGAGTGTGAGCAGCGACGCCACGGTGGTGGACGTGGGTGGCAAGCGCCAGACGGTGCGCCTGGGAGGCGCGCCAGTGAGCCTGGGTGGTTCGGGCGGAGGCGGTTCTGCTTCGCAAATCGTGCTGACGGCCGGCAGCGGTGGGCATTTCATGACCCAAGGCACCATCAATGGCAAATCGGTGGACTTCATGGTTGACACCGGTGCCACGACCATCTCACTCAGCGCCGACGATGCCAAGCGCCTGGGCATCAAGTACGAGGGTGGCCAGAAAGCAATGAGCCAGACGGCCAACGGCACCCGTGTGGTCTACGTGGTCCGACTCAACAGCGTGCGCATCAAGGACGTGGAGGTCTACGACGTTGAAGCCGTGGTGGGCGACGCCCCCATGCCGTTTGCTTTGTTGGGCAATTCTTTCCTGACGCGTTTTCAGATGAAGCGTGAGAACGACATCATGACCTTGACCAAAAAGCCTTGATTGTTCTGCATTGCAGAACAATGTGTATTTTTGTGGAACTGTAGGGTTGGGTCTGTGCTTTTCACGCTGTCTAGGTAAAACCCTTGGTGGCGCTTTTCTTAAGAAAGATGCGCTGCTAGACTGCCCTGGTCGCGCTTGAGTCGCTGTTCTGCTGTGCGGAACTGGTGCGGGCGCTCACCTGAGGTGTCTTTCATGCTCAATGCGTATCTGTACGACGGGCTGCGCAGCCCTGTTGGCCGCCATGCGGGCGACTTGGCGTCGGTCAGGCCCGATGACCTGGTGGCCGAGGTGATGCGGGCCTTGTTGGCTCGCTCGCCCTTTGACGCGGCTCAGATCGAAGACGTGATCCTGGGCTCGACCAACCAAGCCGGCGAAGACTCCCGCAATGTGGCCCGCAATGCGGCCCTGGCGGCCGGTTTCCCGGTGAGCGTGCCCGGCCAGACGGTCAACCGTTTGTGCGCCAGTGGCCTGGCCGCCGCCATTGACGCAGCCCGCGCCATCACCTGTGGCGAAGGGTCGCTCTACTTGGCCGGGGGGGTGGAAAGCATGAGCCGCGCACCCTTTGTGATGGCCAAGGCCGAATCCGCCTACAGCCGAGACATCAATGTGTTTGATACCACCATCGGCTCACGCTTTCCCAACCCCAAGGTGACCGAGCTTTACGGCGCCCACACCATGCCCGAGACGGGCGACAACGTGGCGCTAGACCTGGGCATTTCCCGCCTGGAGGCCGACACCTTTGCAGCCTGGTCGCAAGCCAAGTTTGCGAAGGCTCAGCTTGACGGCTTTTTCGCAGGCGAGATCCACCCCATCAGCGTGCCCACAGGTCGCAAGACGCCGCCCATCGTGGTGAACACCGACGAGCACCCCCGCCCTGAGTCTGACCTGGCAGCACTGAGCAAGCTGCGCCCTTTGTTTGACGGCGGCGTGGTCACGGCTGGCAATGCGTCGGGCATCAACGATGGTGCGGCAGCCTTGCTCATTGGCAATGCCGAGGTGGGCGAGAAAGCCGGGGCCAAGCCCATGGCCCGCTTGCTGTCGGCGGCAGCGGCTGGTGTGGCGCCGCGCGTGATGGGGCTGGGCCCGGTCGAAGCCATTCAAAAAGCCGTGGCGCGGGCCGGTTTGACCTTGGCCGATCTGGACATCATCGAAATCAACGAAGCCTTTGCCAGCCAGGTGCTGGGCTGCCTCAAGCAATTGGGTGTGGCCTTTGACGACCCGCGCGTGAACCCCAATGGCGGCGCCATCGCCGTGGGTCACCCGCTGGGCGCCTCCGGTGCTCGCTTGTTGCTCACGGTCGCTCGTGAGTTGCAGCGCCGCCAGGGGCGTTATGCCGTGGTCAGTTTGTGCATTGGGGTGGGGCAGGGCCTGGCCCTGGTCATCGAGCGTGTGTGATCGTCCCTGACATGCGCCCCCTGTTCTGAATCTTTCGAAGGAAGACAAGCCATGAGTTCATCCAGCAAAGCCAGCTTCCAGTGGGAAGACCCCTTCATGCTCAGTCAGCAACTCAGCGATGACGAGCGACAGGTCATGGACGCCGCGCGCGCCTACAGCCAGGGCCGCCTGATGCCCCGAGTGCGCGACTCCTTTCGCAACGAGGAGACCGACCTGGCCATCTTCAAGGAGATGGGCGAGCTGGGCCTGCTGGGCGCCACCATCCCCACGGAATATGGCGGGTCTGGCCTGAACTACGTGTGCTACGGCCTGGTGGCGCGCGAGGTGGAGCGTGTGGACTCCGGCTATCGCTCGATGATGAGCGTTCAGTCGTCCTTGGTGATGGTGCCCATCAACGACTTTGGCTCCGAGGCGCAAAAGCAGAAGTACCTGCCCAAGCTGGCTTCGGGTGAGTGGATCGGCTGCTTCGGCCTGACCGAACCCGACCACGGCTCCGACCCCGGCAGCATGGTCACGCGGGCTCGCAGTGTGCCCGGCGGCTTCGAGCTGAGTGGCGCCAAGATGTGGATCACCAACTCGCCCGTGGCCGATGTGTTCGTGGTCTGGGCCAAGAACGACGAAGGCAAGATCCGCGGCTACATCCTTGAAAAAGGCTGGAAGGGCCTGAGCGCGCCAGCCATCAAGGGCAAGGTGGGCTTGCGCACGTCCATCACGGGCGAGATCGTGATGGACAAGGTCTTTGTGCCGGCCGAGAACGAGTTCCCTGAGGTGTCGGGCTTGAAGGGGCCCTTCACCTGTCTGAATTCAGCGCGCTATGGCATTTCCTGGGGTGCGATGGGCGCGGCCGAGTTCTGCTGGCAAGCCGCCCGTCAGTACACGCTCGATCGCATCCAGTTCGGTCGGCCCCTGGCGGCCAACCAGCTCATCCAGAAAAAGCTGGCCGACATGCAGACCGAGATCGCGCTGGGCCTGCAAGGCTCGCTGCGACTGGGCCGCATGAAGGACGAGGGCATCGCCGCCCCCGAGATCACCTCGCTGATGAAACGCAACAACTGCGGCAAGGCCCTGGACATCGCCCGCGTGGCGCGCGACATGTACGGAGGCAACGGCATCAGCGATGAATACGGTGTGATCCGCCATGTGGTCAACCTCGAAGTGGTCAACACCTACGAGGGCACGCATGACATCCACGCCCTGATCCTGGGCCGCGCCCAGACCGGCATCCAGGCCTTCAGCTGAACCGAGGAGCCATTCCATGGACTTGAACTTCACCCCCGAGCAAGAAGCCTTTCGCCAGGAGGTGCGCACCTGGGTGCGTGCCAGCCTTCCCGCTGAGATCTCGCACAAGGTGCACCACGCCCTGCGCCTGAGCAAGGCAGACCAGCAGAGCTGGGCCCGCATTCTGGGCGCCAAAGGCTGGCATGGCTATGGCTGGCCCAAGCAATTCGGTGGCCCCGGTTGGGACGCGATTGAGCGCCACATCTTTGAAGAAGAATGCGCCATGGCTGGCGCGCCGCGCATCGTGCCTTTTGGCCCGGTGATGGTGGCGCCCGTGATCATGGCCTTTGGCTCGCCCGAGCAGCACGAGCGCTTCTTGCCTGGCATCATGAGCGGCGATGTCTGGTGGAGCCAGGGCTACAGCGAGCCGGGTTCAGGCTCTGACCTGGCCTCGGTCAAGACCCGTGCGGAGCGCCAAGGCAAGCAGTACATCGTCAATGGTCAGAAGACATGGACCACGCTGGGCCAGCACGGCGACTGGATCTTCTGCCTGGTGCGCACCAACACCGAGTGCAAGCCGCAGGCCGGCATTTCCTTCCTGCTGATCGACATGAAGTCGCCTGGCGTCACGGTGCGGCCCATCATCACGCTCGATGGGGAGCACGAGGTCAACGAAGTCTTCTTCGACAACGTAGAAGTGCCGGTGGAGAACCTGGTGGGCCAGGAGAACCAGGGCTGGACCTATGCCAAGTACCTGCTGGCCCATGAGCGTACCAACATTGCCGATGTGAACCGTGCCAAGCGTGAACTAGAGCGCCTCAAGCGCATCGCACGCGAAGAAGGCGTGTACGACGACTTGCGTTTCCGCGACCAGATCGCCTTGCTGGAAGTCGACGTGGTGGCGCTGGAGATGATGGTGCTGCGTGTGCTGAGCGCGGAAAAAGGCGGCAAGAGCGCGCTGGAGGTGGCGGGCCTGCTCAAGATCCGCGGCAGCGAGATCCAGCAGCGCTACACCGAGCTGATGATGCTGGCCGCAGGGCCAGCCGCTTTGCCTTTCCTGCACGAGGCCATGGAGGCTGGCTGGCAGGGCGATCAGTACGCAGGTGGCTTCCCTGGTGGCCGGGTGGACAACGCCCCGCTGGCGTCGAACTACTTCAACTACCGCAAGACCTCGATCTACGGTGGCTCCAACGAAGTGCAACGCAACATCGTCGCGCAGACGCTGTTGGGCTGACGGTGCAGCTTGTGCCCTGACGGGCAGCGAAAGGACACGACATGGATTTCGATTTCACATCTGACCAGGAACAGCTGCGCGACATGGTGCAGCGCTGGGTCAGCAAGGACTACAGCTTTGAGCACCGCCGCAGCCTGATCAAGGCGGGCGGTTCACAAGGCATTGACCCGAGCAGCAGCTGGGAGGCCTTGAGCGGCCTGGGCCTGCTGGGCCTGGCCGTGCCTGCGCAATACGATGGCATGGACATGGGCCCGGTCGAGGCCATGGTGGTCATGGAAGAGCTGGGCCGTGGCATGGTGGCCGCGCCTTATGCGGCGGCCAGCCTGATGGGTGCTGGCCTGCTGCGTGACCATGCACCTGCCGATGTGAAGCAAGCCTGGCTGCCCAAGGTGGCCGAAGGCACGGCCCGCGTGTTGCCTGCCTTGCAAGAGCGTGTGGCCCGCCACCGTTTGAACGTGGTGAGCACCACCGCCACCCAGGCTGCCGATGGCGCCTGGGCCGTGAGTGGCCTCAAGAACCTGGTGTCCGTGGGCGGTGACGACGGCGTGAGCGAGGCCTATGTGGTGCCCGCCCGCGTGAGCGGTGGGCAAGACGACGCGTCAGGCATTGCCTTGTTCCTGGTGGAGCGACAGGCCTCCGGCATGGCCATCAAGGCGCACCCCTTGCAAGACGGTTCGCGCGCGGCCGAAGTGGTGTTCAGCCAAAGCCCGGCCACCTTGCTGGTGCCGGCGCAAGGCGCGGGCTTTGCCGCGCTGGAGCACATGGTCGACATCGGCATTGCGGCCTTGTGTGCTGAAGCCGTGGGCGCCATGGATGCCCTCATGGCCTTGACGGCCGACTACATGAACACCCGCAAGCAGTTTGGCGTGGTCATTGCCAGCTTCCAGGCCCTGCGCCACCGCCTGGCCGACATGAAGATGCAGCAGGAGTTGGCTCGCTCCATGAGCTATTACGCCACGCTCAAGCTCACGGCACCCGCCGCTGAGCGCCGCCGGGCCATTGCGCAGGCCAAGGTTCAACTAGGGCAGTCCATGCGCCTGGTGGGGCAGCAAGCCGTGCAGCTGCACGGTGGCATCGGCGTGACCGATGAATACGCCGCCGCGCATTACTTCAAGCGCTTGAGCTGCATCGAGCTCAGCCTCGGCGACACCTTGCACCACCTGGGTGAGGTGTCCCGCCGCATGGAGGACAGCGCGGGCGTGTTTGCCTGATCAGGCTGCCATTTGCGAGCGGCTGGGGTTGTTGGCAGCAAGCTGCTGCAACTCCACCGAGTCGTGCGCGCAAAACAGCGTGACTTCACGGCCATGGTCACGCTTGAGTTCACGCAGGCGCTGCTGGTTGGCCACGCGCTTGGCGCCGTCCATGGCCAGCAGGGTCTGGAAGATCTGCAGGCCGATGGGGCAGGTCGGGTCCATCTCGGTTTCGCCGCGGTAGAAGTAGGCGTCGCCACAGTGCAGCAGCCAGCCGGTGTCTGATTTGACGGCGATGCCGCAGTGGCCGTGGGTGTGGCCCGTCAGGGGCACCAGCAGCACTTCGTCGTCGGTGCCGGGCAGGGCCTGCATGGCGTCAAAGCCCATCCAGGTGTCGCCCTGCACGTGGTGGCGCGCCCACTTGGGGCCATGCGCCCATTGCGCCGGGATGTAGCGGCCTTTCTCTTGCAGGCTGGGGCGCTGCATGGCTGCGTCGTGTTCGCGCTCGAACACATGAACCTGAGCGGAGGGGAAGTCGGCCAGGCCGCCGGCGTGGTCCAGGTCGAGGTGGGTGGGCACGATGTGCTGCACGTCGCGCGGGTCAAAGCCCAGGGCTCGGATCTGGTGCAGGGCGGTCTCTTCCATCATCAGCTTGGGGCGTACCACCTGGTTGAACATCAGGCCCAGGCGCTTGGGCGTGGCCACATCGGCCGTGCCCAGGCCCGTGTCCACCAGGATCAGGCCGTTGCGGCCCTCGATGAGCAGGCAGTGGCAGCACATCTGGGCTTTGCCCAACCAGCGGCCCTCGCCGTTGATGAGGCGTTGGCCCAAAGGGCACATGGAACCGCAGTTGAGGTGGTGAACACGCATGGGCGATCTCCTGAAGGGGGCTCCATGATCGCCGCAAGCGAGCGGTTTGCAAAGTGGGCCTTTTGGCTTTGTGGCGTTTGGCCACGTGGCATTTGCGTCTCAGCGGCGCTGGGCTCAGGGCTGCAGGCCAAAGCGCTTGATCTTGTCGTGCAAGGTGGTCTTGGCCACCTTCAGGGCCTCGGCGCACCTGGCCACATTGCCGCCTTGACGCTGCAGCTCGGCCTGGATGAGCTCTCGCTCGAAGCGCTCGACCGCCTCGGCCAGGGGCAGCTCGGAAGGCGGGCTGCCCGCAGCACTGCGCGTGTCGCCCAGCACGGTGTTGTGCACGCCCAGCACGTGGCAGTCGGCCACGTTGCGAAGCTCGCGCACATTGCCTGGCCAGTCATGCGCCATCAAGCGAGACATCTGTGCGGTGTCGATCTCAGGGGGAGGGCGCTGGAAACGTTCGGCGGCCAGCAGCGTGAAGTGCGTCATCAGCATGGGGATGTCTTCACGGCGCTCACGCAGCGGCGGCAGGTGGATGTTGACCACATTGAGCCGGTAATAGAGGTCGCTGCGGAAGCTGCCGTCCTTCGATTTTTCAAGCAGGTCTTCCTTGGTGGCGGCCACCACGCGGCACTTGACCGGCACCATGTGGTTGGCGCCCAGGCGCTCGAGTTGGCGCTCTTGCAGCACGCGCAACAGCTTGATCTGCATGGGCATGGGCATGCTTTCCAGCTCGTCCAGGAAGAGCGTGCCACCCGCAGCAAATTCGATCTTGCCAATGCGGCGCTTTTGCGCACCCGTGAAGGCGCCGGCTTCGTGGCCGAACAGCTCGCTGTCCAGCAGGTTGTCGGGCAGGCCGCCGCAGTTCAAGGCCACATAGGGCTCGGCGCGGCGCGATGCATGTTCGTGCAGGGCCTGGGCCACCAGTTCTTTGCCGCAGCCGGTCTCGCCATGCACCAGCACGTCCACGGGTGAATCAGCCACATCGAGGATGAGCTTGCGCACCGCAGCCATGGCGGCTGACTTGCCAATGAGCTTGCCTTCGATGCCGTTGCGTGCGCTCAGCAGATGACGCAACTGATGTACCTCCAGGCTGAGCTGGCGCTTCTCCAAGGCCTTGCGCACCACCTCGGTCAAGTGCTCCGGCGCAAAGGGCTTGGGAATGAAGTCATAGGCGCCGCTGCGCATGGCATCAACCGCCAGGTCGATGTCGCCATGGCCGGTGATCATGATCACGGGGAGGGTCTTGTCGTGCTGGTGGCAGTAGCGCACCAGGGACAGGCCGTCGGCTTTTGGCAGACGCATGTCGGTGATGACCACGCCGACGCCACCTTGCATGATGCGAGGCAGCGCTTGCTCGGCCGAGGCCGTGGCCTCCACCGGAAAGCCAGCCAGTTGCATGGCCTGCTCGCAGCCCAGGCGCAAGGCGGGGTCGTCCTCGACGATCAGGACGATTTCTTCATGGGCAGCATGTGCGGGTTTCATGGGGCGGCTCATGGCGGGCTGGCTTGTGGTCAAGGTCAAACGGCAGTGTCGCTCAGGGGCGGCATGTCTGCGGCTTCCTGGGGCGCCCGGTCACACAGTTCGATGATGAAGCGGGCACCGCCTTCTGGGCGTTCTTGCGCGGAGAGCTCGCCTTGAAAGGTTCGCACGATGTCGCGTGAGATCGACAAGCCCAGCCCCAGGCCCTCGCCACGCGGCTTGGTGGAGAAGAAGGGTTCGAACAAGCGGTCCATGCCATGGGCAGGCAGGCCAGGGCCGGTGTCGTCGATCAGCAGTTGGATGCGTCCGGATTCGGTCACGGCAGTGTGCAGGTGCAATTGCCGCATGGGTTGCTCATGCATGGCGTCCAGCGCATTGCCAATGAGGTTGACGATGACCTGCTCCAGCCGGTTGCCCTCGCCCCAGACCTCGATGGCCAGATCGGCGCATTCGTTGTGGACCTCGACCTGCTCGTCGCGGATGCGGGCCACGAACAGCAGCAAGGCGTTGTTCACGGCCTGGCCCAGGTCGGTGTGGGTGAGGGTGCTGGGTGCCTTGCGTGCGAAGCCCTTGAGCGATTGCACGATCTCGCCCATCTGCTCGCTCAGGCGGGTGATGAGCGAGAGGTTGCTGCGCACGGTGCCGATGTCACCTCGGTTCAGGAAGGCGCTCGAATTGCCCGCCAGCGTGCGGATGGCGCCCAAGGGTTGCGACAGCTCATGCGTGATGCTGGTGGACATCTGGCCCACTGCAGCCAGCTTGGCGGCCTGGATGAGCTCGTCCTGCGCTTCGCGCAAAGTCATCTCAGCCTGGATGCGCTCGGCGATTTCCTTCTTGAGGCGCTCGTTGGTGGCGGCCAGCGCGCTGGTGCGCCGAGCCACTTTCGATTCAAGCTCGGAGTTGGCTTTTTCCAGCATGCGCTTGGCTGCCAGCTTTTGGCGCAACAGGCGTTGGCGCTGCTGGATGACCAGCCACAGCAGGCACACAAAGCCCACGGCCACAGCCGAGAGCATGGCCACCATCACGGCTTGGCGGCGCACAGGGTCGATGTCATGCAAGGTCCACAGGCGCCAGCCCATCTTGGGCAGCTCTTTGGGCTGGGCCATGAGGGTGCGGCCCAGGCGGTCACCCAATGGCTGGCCAGGCAAGATCAGTCCATCGCGGCGAATGACTTCACCTGGCGATTGCAACTGTGGGCCGAGAGCAAACAGGCGCAGGCGGCTTTCGCTGTAGAGCTGCGCGATCTGGAGTTCCACGCGCTTTTCGATGGGGGTTTCGCTCAGGCGTTGGTAGAGCCAGTCGGGCTCGGAGGCCAGGATGATGACCTCGTGCTCGTCGACGATGAAGGCCGGTGTGCCCAACATGGTCCACAAATGCTGGATGGGCTGCAGCGAGATCTTGATGACCGCCACGCCCACGATCTGCCCCTCCTGGCGGATGGGGTTGGCCAGGTAGTAGCCGGGCTGGCGGCTGGTGTTGCCAATGGCGAAGTGGCGGCCCACCTCGCCAGCCAATGCTTTGAGAAAGTAGGGCCGGAAGGACAACTCTTCACCCATGAAGCTGCCGGCCTCACGGTAGTTGCTGGTGGCCACCACCGTGCCGCGTGTGTTCATCACGTACACGGCCATGCTGCCCAGTTGCGCATTGAGCTTGGCCAGGTAGGCGTTGACAGGCTGGGTCCGGGCGTTGGGCTGTGGGGTGGTCAGCAGGCCCAGCACATCCTCGTTGAGTTGTATGGTGGCGGGCACCGTTTCCAGGCGGTTGAGCATGCCCTCCATGGCCGAGCTGAACAGCTCCAGCTTGTGCTGGGTGTTGGCGCGTGACACCGCCAAGCCTTGGTGCCAGCTCGCCTCGTAGGCCGTGAGGCCGATGAGTGCCATGGCCATCACCACCGCGAGGGCCCAGGCCAGGATGCGCCCGCGCAGCATGACCTCGGGCAGGGACACCTCGCCGGTCAGCAAGGCGTCACGGATCGAGGGCTGCGGGTCGGGCGTCTCGGGCATGCGGTGAGGATATCAGCGGTGGCTGATGTCAAGGGTAGAGGCCGCGCAGGGCACGGGCCTGAAGCACGCGTGTGCAAGCCTGGATGAAGGCGGCGGTGCGCAAGTTCACGTCGCGCTCCTTCGAGCATTGCCAGATGGTGGCAAAGGCCTCGCTGAGCACGCGGTCGAGCTTGTCCATGATGTCTTGCTCGGTCCAGAAGAAGCTGGTGGCGTTTTGCACCCACTCGAAGTAGCTCACGGTCACGCCGCCGGCGTTGGCCAGCACGTCGGGCAGCACCAGGCAGCCGCGCTCGTTGAGGATGTCTTCGGCCTCGGGCGTGGTGGGGCCATTGGCGCCTTCCACGATCAGCTTGGCTTGAATCAAATGGGCGTTGGTGGGCGTGATCTGCTTTTCCAAGGCGGCGGGCACCATGATGTCGCAAGGGGTTTGCCAAAATGCATCTCGGCTCAGCCATTGCGTGCCGGGGGCGTCTTGCCAGGCCCCGCCTTGGGCGCGGTGTTGGATCAGGGCCGTCAGCGAAATGCCCGCTTCGGCGTAGATGGTGCCGTCGATGTCCTGAATGGCCACGACGATGGCGCCTGCGGTCTCAAAAGCCCGCGCCGCCGCATTGCCCACATTGCCAAAGCCTTGGATGGAGACGCGGGCACCGCGAAGCTCCTTGCCCAACATGCGATAGGCCTCACGGGCCACCACACAGCAACCTTGGCCTGTGGCGTCACGCCGCCCCAGGCTGCCGCCCATGCTCAAGGGCTTGCCGGTGACCACCCCGGTGTGCATGCTGCCCTGGTTGATGGCATGGGTGTCCATCATCCAGGCCATGACCTGCTCGTTGGTGTTCACATCGGGTGCGGGGATGTCCTTGTCATGGCCGATGAAGCTGCCCAGCTCGCTGGTGTAGCGGCGCGTGAGACGCTCCAGCTCACCCATGCTGAGCTGTTTGGGGTCGACACGCACGCCGCCCTTGGCGCCGCCATAGGGCAGGTTCACAGCGGCGTTCTTGACGGTCATCCAACCGGCCAAGGCCATCACTTCTGACAGGTTCACATCGGGGTGAAAGCGCACGCCGCCCTTGCCCGGGCCACGCGACAGGTTGTGCT
>JBEANX010000420.1:0-2908 GCA_041165245.1 Pseudomonadota bacterium | reverse complement strand
CGTGCGATGGAACTCATCGATCTGGAACAGCATGCCCCGCTGCCATGACCAGAAGGGCAAGAGGTTGCCCCGCCCAGTCTGACCACCGGAGAAGCAGTAGTTGGTCAGGGGCAGGCGAAGTTGATTGGCCATCACTTCCAGGGCCACCGCACCATCGCTGAAGCGGCCTCCAAAACTTGGCGCCTGCGGCAGGCCCGCACCGCCCACGGCCTGGGTGAACTTGAAAAGGTTGCCGGTGTCAGACATGCTGTCGCCAAAGGCGATGACTTGGCTGTAGCTGTTAGGCAGGTAAGCCGCGTCTGGCTTGGGTGGGACGTTGAAGGCCGGGTTGATGGCCGACGGCGGGTTGATCGACCACTTGCGTGCCCGGGGCAACCATTGCTCGGTGGGCCCGTATAAATCTTGCACCAGGGGCACGTTGTTGAAAACCAGGCCCAAGGTCGACAGGAATTCGGCACTTGTGACCGGGGCAATGAAACCCAGGTACATCGTCTCTGGCTGCAAAGTCGAGGCCAGCACCAAGGCAGGGCTGACAGCCTGGCTGGCGTGAGCGGTCATCAAAGTTGCACCGGCAACCAGAATTGATCGAACGTTGGATCGAATGAAGCGCATGTGAGAATCCTCCGAGTTGAGTTGTCGCCATCACCGCGCCTTGTGCGCTGAAATGCTCCTGGACACATTCTCGTGTTCTGACAAGTCAGATGCACAGAGCATTCAGGGTTTACCCCGCCACCAGCATGCATGGGTGGCAGAACACAGGGCATGTTTGATGCACGCTCAGGTGCCGCACACGCGCCGATCACCGCCTCACAAGGAAGACACAATGACTGCCCGCATGGATGCTTTCTGGATGCCCTTCACGGCCAACCGTGATTTCAAGCAGGCGCCGCGCCTGCTGGCCAAGGCCGAAGGTATGCACTATTGGACGCCAGAGGGGCGCGAGGTGCTGGATGGCACTTCCGGCCTGTGGTGCGTCAATGCAGGGCATGCACGGCCCCAGATCGTCGAAGCCATTGCCAAGCAAGCCTCGGTGATGGATTTCGCACCCACCTTCCAGATGGGGCACCCACTGCCCTTCGAACTGGCCGAGCGCCTCATCGAAATCACCCCGCCTGGCCTGAACAAGGTGTTCTTCACCAACTCGGGCTCAGAGTCAGTGGACACGGCCCTGAAAGTGGCCCTGGCCTACCACCGCTTGCGCGGTGAGGGGCAGCGCACACGCCTGATTGGGCGCGAGCGTGGCTACCACGGCGTCAACTTCGCAGGCACTGCGGTGGGTGGCATCGGGCCGAATCGCAAGGTGTTTGGCAACACGGTGGTAGGCGTGCACCACTTGCGCCACACGCATGACCCAGCCCGCAATGCCTTCACGCAAGGCCAGCCCGAGCACGGCGCCGAACTGGCTGACGAACTGGAAAGGCTGGTCGCACTGCACGACGCCTCGAACATCGCGGCCGTGATCATCGAGCCCATGGCGGGCTCGACCGGTGTGCTGATCCCGCCCAAAGGCTACCTGCAGCGCTTGCGCCAGCTGTGTGACCAGCACGGGATCTTGCTGATTTTTGACGAAGTGATCACTGGTTTTGGCCGCCTGGGTTCGGCCTTCGCGGCACAACACTACGGTGTGGTGCCCGACATGATCACGGCGGCCAAAGGCATCACCAATGGCTGCATCCCCATGGGGGCTGTGTTCGTCAAGCAAGAGATCCACGACGCCTTCATGAACCACAGCGCGCCCGGCATCGAACTACCGCACGGCTACACCTACTCAGGCCACCCGATTGCCTGTGCGGCTGCGCTCGCCACACTGGACATCTACGCCAAAGAGGAGTTGCTCACCCGTGGCGCACGCATGGAGGCGAAGATGCAGGCCGCCGCCCACTCGCTGCGCGGCCTGCCCCACGTGATCGACATCCGCAACACGGGCCTGGTGGCTGGCATCGAATTCGCACCTCGCCCAGGTCAGCCTGGCAAACGCGCTTTTGAGGTCTTCAAAGCGTGCTTCGAAAAGGGTGTGCTCGTGCGCGCCACGGGCGACAACATCGCCATCTCGCCACCCTTGATCATCAACGATGCGCAGATCGACCAGATCTTCGGCACGATGCGCGAGGCCATGCAAGACTTGGTCTGACGAGCACGCTTCTGGCGTGAACGCTGGACACAAAAAAGCCGCTCCCCAAGAGCGGCTTTTTTTGTTGGGCAAACGCTGGGCGCGCCCTAGGGAACGGCTCAGGCCTTGGCGACGTTGGCCAGGCCGGTCAGCACTTCTTGCTTGGCTTCGTCAATGCCGCCCCAGCCCTTGATCTTGACCCACTTGCCGGGTTCCAGATCCTTGTAGTGCTCAAAGAAATGCTGGATCTGCTTGGTCAGCAGCTCGGGCAGGTCTTCCAGCTTCTGGACACCCTTGTACATGGGGCAGATCTTTTCGGTGGGCACGGCCACGATCTTGGAGTCGCCACCGGCTTCGTCGTCCATGTGCAAGATGCCCAGGGGGCGGCAAGCGATCACCACGCCTGGGGGCAGCTTGAAAGGTGTCACCACCAACACGTCGACCGGGTCGCCGTCGGCGGCCAAGGTCTGTGGCACGTAGCCGTAATTGCAGGGGTAGTGCATGGCCGTGCCCATGAAGCGGTCCACGAACACAGCGCCGGTTTCGTCGACTTCGTACTTGACGGGGTCAGAGTTGGCCGAGATTTCGATGATGACGTTGAAGACATCAGGGGTTTTGGAACCAGGGGTGACGTTCAGCAGGCTCATGGCGTGAGTCTCTAAAAAAGGGTTGGACACGGAACTGCGCGCAAGTGTAGGGGATTCAGATTTATATCATTCAATCTAATCAATGTTGCAGCGCACAAAACCCGCTTGCAAACCATCGGGAGATCCCTATACTAAGAACCATGTTGCAGCG
>JBEANX010000419.1:0-5404 GCA_041165245.1 Pseudomonadota bacterium | reverse complement strand
GCTTGTGGTGGGCGCGTAGGAAACGGTTGCACAGACCGTGGAAGGTGCCGATCCACATGCCGCGGGCATTGATGGGCAGCATGGCCTGCAAGCGGGTCAGCATTTCCTTGGCGGCCTTGTTCGTGAAGGTCACGGCCATGATGCCGGCGGGCGAGGTCTGCCCCGTCTGAAGCAACCAAGCAATGCGGGTGGTCAGCACCCGTGTCTTGCCCGACCCAGCGCCCGCCAGCACCAGGCGTGGGCCTGGGGGCGCAGTGACAGCCGCGAGTTGCTCCGCGTTGAGCCCCGCCAGAAGGGGGGACTGGGCGGGCGCCTCGCTTGCGTCAGAATGGATTGGGTCGAACATGGATGAATTCATTCAAAAATTGTAGGCGCCCGCGCGGCCCGCGTCGGGGCAGCCTGCCAAACAGGGAGTCAGAAGCTCATGAACAAGGCCTTTGAAGCCACCACACCGGGCATGGAGCCCACCCAGGAACGCCAGACGCAGCGCTACCCGGTGCAATTCACTGGTTCGGGCAGCGAGTATTTCCGCATCTGGATCGTCAACCTGCTGCTCACGTTGCTCACCTTGGGGCTTTATTACCCCTGGGCCAAGGTGCGCAAGCTCAAATATTTCTACAGCAACACCGAAGTGGCCGGGCATGCGCTCGATTTCCACGGCACGCCCAAGCAGATGCTGCGGGGCTTTTTGCTGATGGCGGGCTTGTTCCTCGTTTCGTCTCTCGCGGGGAAAATCGCGCCTGCCTTGAGCTCCGTGATGGGTTTGGTTTTGGCTGCAGCTTGGCCGGCTTTGCTGTGGGCCTCCATGCGCTTCAGATTGGCCAACACCAGCTGGCGAGGCCTGCGCTTTGAGTTCAAGGGCAGCCTGAAAGGCGCCTATGCCGTGTTTGGCAAGGCCATCCTGGGCGTGGCGCTGCTGGGTGGCCTGGGCTTCGCGTTGATGAGCACCAAGTCAGGCCTGGGCATCTTCGCCGGGGCCATTTGTTTCCTGGGCATTTATGCCATGGGGCCCTATGTTTACTTTGGCCTCAAGCGCTACCAACACCAACACTATGCCTATGCGCAGCTGCAAACTGAGTTCCGAGCCAGCTTTGGCGATGTGCTCAAAGTCTTCATGCGCACAGGTGGCCTGACGCTGCTTATTTTTGTGGTGGCGGGCATCGGTGCTGCCCTGTTGATGGCTGCGGGCATGAGCGACGCGATGTCAGCAGGCGAAGGTGCCAAAGCGAAGAAATTCGCCAGCCTCGCACCTCTGGGCCTTGGCTTGGTGCTGGTACTTCAATTCATACCGGCACCCTACTTTCAGTCGCGCATGCAGAACTTGGTGTGGAACCAAACAGGCAACCCCATGGTGCGCTTCAAGAGCGACCTGGGTTTCACGCCCCTGTTCAAGCAGACTTTGCTGAACTGGGTGCTCATCATCGTCACGCTGGGGCTGTACTGGCCGTTTGCCCTGGTGGCCACCACGCGACTCAAGTTGCAGGCGATCACGGTGCACATGCGTGTGGACCCCGACACCCTGGTCGCCCAGGCCCAGCCCAAAGCCGGCCAGATGGGCATTGGCGACGCCGCCGCCGACCTCGCGGGCTTTGACCTGGGCCTTTGACCCCAACCAACACCGCTCATGCAGCACCCCTCCTTGCCTCGCACCCTGGTGGTCGACCACTTCGACGGCCGCAGCGCGAAACCGCGGCGCGTGCTCATCAGCCTTCAGGCGCAAGAGCTGGTGGTGCAGGTCGCTGCAGATGGCCAAGCGCTTCAGCGCTGCGCGGAGAGCAGCGTCGTCTGGCCCGAGCGCACGCGTCACGGCGCCCGCATTGCGCAACTGCCTGACGGCTCCAGCTTGCACGCGCTGGATTCAGCAGCTTGGGACGACTGGCGGGCCTCGCAAGGACGCCGCTCTTCGCTGGTGGTCCATGCCCAGTTGAGCTGGCTGGCCGCTCTGGTGGCCTTTGCACTGGTGGGCGTGAGCCTCTGGGCGGGCTACCAGTGGGGCCTGCCCTGGGCGGCCAAAGGGGTGGTGGCATTGACCCCCCGGTCTGTGGACAAAGCCCTGGGCCAAGTGGCCACGGATTCTCTGGAGGGCCGGTGGTTCCTGCCCAGCGAGTTACCGGCCGAACGACAAAAGGCACTCACTCAGGCCTTCGATCAGGCCATGCAGCGGGCGCGATTGGCACGAAGCTTTTCCAGCGAGGCCGCCAACACGCCTTACAGGGTGGTGTTTCGCAAATCACGCATCGGACCCAACGCCCTGGCTTTTCCTGACGGCACCATCGTCATCACCGACGATCTGGTCAAGCTGCTCGCAGGGAAAGATGAAGTGCTCACGGGCGTGTTCGCACACGAATGGGGCCACTTGCAGCACCGCCACAGCATGCGCTTGCTGGTGCAAGTGGGCGCCTTGAGCGCTGCGGCCTCGGCCGTTTTGGGCGATTTCAGCAGCCTGGTGGCAGCCGCACCCGCCCTCATGGGGCAAATGACCTACTCACGTGAACTGGAGCGCGAGGCCGACGACACCGCCATCGCTGTGCTGCAGGCCAACCGCATCCCTCCTGCAGCGATGGTGGCCTTGTTCGAACAACTTGCGGCGGCCAGGCCTGGCACCAGTGGCCATGAAGGCCAACACCCCAAACCCGACAGCCAGGGCAGTGACGAAGCACCAGGCATCTCCTTCAGCAGCCACCCCAGCGAGGCTGAACGCATCGAACGCTTCAAGAACGCCCCGCTGAGCCCCACGCGCCTGGCTGACGAGCCCTGATCAAACTTGGGCTCAGTGCACCACCAACAGCGGGATCTCGCTGTGAGACAGCACGCTCTTGGTCAGGGAGCCATTGATCAGTGCGTCCAGGCCATAGCGACCATGCGTTGCCATGACGATCAGATCGCACTCAAGGCGCTTCGCCATGTCGGTGATGTGCTGAGCCACCTGGTCGGTGACCATGAACTGACCGTCAAACGGCACGCCTGCCGCCACCGCCTTGTCAGCAAAGGCGCGCAGCACCTTTTGTGCATGGGCTTCGCTGTTGCGCTGGTGCTCAGCCACGGTGTCGGCGGTGAAGGCCATGGCGCCTGGGTCACCCATCAACAAGGGCAGTGGCAACTCGATGGTCAAGCCCGTGATGCGAGCGCCCAGCATCTTGGCCAGGCCAATGCTGTGCGTGATGGACTTGTCAGACAAATCGCCCCCATCAACAGGCACCAAGAGGTGTTCGTACATGTGCGTGTCCTCGCTTGATCAAACCTGAGGCAGGCGGATGCGCTGCCACACCTGCCACAGGGCCAGGGCTTGCGGCACCAACCGCCACAAGCGCCCAGGCCTGCAAGCCACCACCGCAGCCCCCACCAGCACTGCCGCACCAGCCGCCGCGCCAGGGTGCTCGGCCACCCATCGTTGCCCTGCACGGGCTTGATGTGCAAGGCCCACCACAGGCGCCAACCATCGCGTCACCTGCACGGCCAACACTTCACGCAGAAGTGCGCTGCGTTGAAGGATCAACTGCTTTCGAAACACGAGTTCATCGTTGTCTGACATCACTCAGCCCTTTCATGCGCCTGAGGCATCCGCTTGATGCACCGCCGTGGCCGAAGCCACCAGCGCACGCCGATCGGATTCCAATTCATGCAGCGTGGCCTCTAACCACTGGCTGGAGGCCCGAACCTGCGCTCTGGCCAACAAAAAGGCGGCTGCAGCACCCAAGGCAAAAGCCATGACGATGGCAGCCAGCGCCCATTCACGCTGCGTGTCCCAAAAGTGCACACACACCCACACCGCCACAAAGCCCAGTCCGAACACGCCCAGCATCACCGCCACCGCGCCCCAGGCCATGGCCTTGAGCAAGCGGCGCTTCTCTTGCTCGGCCTCCACCGAGAACAAGGCCAGCCGAGTTTGCAAAATGCCCAACAAAGTGACCAGCAGCCCCTTCAAGGACGACGGCAAACCAGGGCTGGCTGGGGCGTTCAACACCGGCCAATCAATGCGTCCCTGGGGACACCCATCGCATCGCTCATGCTCAAACTCCTGAAAGTGAGTGACTTCATCCTAGGCCGGCGCACAGAACACGCCAAGCCCCTTGTTTCGCGTCGGCCTCGTTTCAATGCACAAAGCCATCAAACCTTGATCCAAGGCAGACAGCTCCGAGCCCGCCTAAAATCCACCCCATGACCGAACTCGCCAAATCTTTCGACCCCGCCCCCATTGAAGCCAAATACGGCCCCCAGTGGGAGCAGCGCGGCCTGTACAAGCCCACGCTGGACGCGGCCAAGCCCTCCTTCTGTGTGCAGTTGCCGCCCCCCAATGTGACCGGCACCCTGCACATGGGGCACGCCTTCAACCAGACCATCATGGACTCGTTGACGCGCTATCACCGTATGCTGGGACACAACACGCTGTGGATCCCTGGCACCGACCACGCCGGCATTGCCACGCAAATCGTGGTCGAGCGCCAGCTGCAGGAAAAAGGTCAGAGCCGTCACGACCTGGGCCGCAAGAACTTCGTCGCCAAGATCTGGGAGTGGAAGGAGCAAAGCGGCTCGACCATCACCCAGCAGATGCGCCGCATGGGCGATTCGGTCTCGTGGGAGCACGAATACTTCACCATGGACGACAAGCTCTCCAAGGTGGTGGCCGAGACCTTCGTGCAACTCTATGAAGAAGGCCTGATCTACCGCGGCAAGCGCCTGGTGAGTTGGGACCCGATTCTCAAATCGGCCGTGTCTGACCTCGAAGTCGAAAGCGAGGAAGAAGACGGCTCGATGTGGCACATCCGCTACCCGGTCGACGGCAGCAATGAGACCCTGGTCGTGGCCACCACCCGTCCCGAGACCCTGCTGGGCGACACCGCCGTGATGGTGCACCCGGACGACGAGCGCTACCTGCATCTGATCGGCAAACAGGTCAAGCTGCCCATCACTGGCCGCCTCGTGCCTGTGATCGCTGACGAATACGTCGACAAAGAATTCGGCACCGGCGTCGTGAAGGTCACCCCTGCGCACGACACCAACGACTACCAAGTCGGCCTGCGCCACAAGCTGCCAATGCTGACCATCTTCGACCTGGAAGCCAAGGTCAGCGCCCATGAAGCCACCGACATCCCGGCTGACTACGTGGGCCTCGACCGCTTTGTGGCCCGCAAGAAAATCGTGGCCCAACTGGAGCTTGACGGCCAGCTGGTCGAAGTCAAAAAGCACAAGCTCATGGTGCCCCGTTGCGCCCGCACCGGCCAGGTGATCGAGCCTATGCTGACCGACCAGTGGTTCGTGGCCATGACCAAGCCGGGCGCCAAGGGCGTGAGCATTGCCGACCAGGCCATTGAAGCCGTGGCCTCGGGCGACGTGAAGTTCGTGCCCGAGAACTGGGTCAACACCTACAACCAGTGGATGAACAACATCCAGGACTGGTGCATCT
>JBEANX010000418.1:0-8464 GCA_041165245.1 Pseudomonadota bacterium | reverse complement strand
GTTCGGGCGCTGGGCACGTCGCAGATGAAGTCAGCGAGCCACGGGCCGGCTGGGCTCGGCGCACCACTCGCTCCATGAGCCCGCATACAAGCGTGAGCCATGCAAGCCAGCCACTTCCATGGCCAGCAGGTTGTGGCAAGCCGTCACGCCGGAGCCGCACTGGTGCACCACGATGCGTGGGTCTTGCGGGCCCAGCACGGTTTCAAAGGCGGCGCGCAAGGTGGCCGCGTCGGCAAAGCGGCCGTCGCTCTGCAGGTTGAGCTGGAAGAAGCGGTTGAACGCGCCGGGGATGTGGCCGCCCACTGGGTCCAGCGTTTCGTTCTCGCCGCGGAAGCGGTCAGGCGCGCGGGCGTCGAGCAGTTGCATGTGCTCTGGCTGGTTCAGGTGTGCCAGCACCTCGTCGACAAGCACGGGCTGGAAGCTGCGAGAGTCGCGCTGTTCGGAGGCCATGGCTGTGCTCGTGTTCGCTGACTCGGCAGGTGTGCGCTCAAGGCCGGCATCTGCCTGCCAGGCCTTCCACCCGCCGTCGAGCACCTGCACCCTGCTGTGCCCTGCCCATTGCAGCAGCCACCAGGCGCGGGCGGCGAACATGCCGCCTTGGTCGTCATAGGCCACCACGCGGGTCTGGGGCCCCAGGCTCCAGGCCTGAAGGGTGGCGGCAAAGGCTTCGGGCGAGGGCAGGGGGTGGCGGCCGTTGTGGCCGCTCAATGGCCCAGAGAGCTGTTCGTTCAGGTGCGCGTAGGTGGCGCCTGGGATGTGCCCCTCGTTGAAGGCGCGTTGGCCCGCGTTGGCGTCTGCCAGGCTGAATCGGCAATCGAGCACCAGCAGCGGGGCGTTCAAGTCGATCAGGTGTCGCAGTTCGGAGGCAGAGATCAGCGGGTGCATGGCGGGCAGCCTGAGGCTGGAAGCTGTGGGGCAGTGCCGCACATTCTGGCGCCTTGGCCCAGCCACTGGCTATGCGCCAGACGGAAAAAAGCCCCCAAGGCCGACACCGAGGGGGCTTCATTCCGTGCCTTCAAGGTGCGTGTGCACCGAGGAGGCATGAGGGCGATCGTATGCATCGAACCCCCAAGGCGTTTGCGTGTTTCCACCTGTTTCAGCCCGCTCCCCCTTGAACGCGGCGTGATGCGCGAGGAGGCGTGCCATTTCCCGCCCTCAAAGGGCATGGATGGCGCCAAATCGGCCTCAGAACAGCATCATGCTGAGCTTGCGGCGGTATTGGTCGATCACGGGGTCGTTGGGCACCACGTCGACCTTGCCGGCGATTTCCAACTTCGGCTTGTCGGCCGCCTGGGGGCCGGGCTTGCCGGGCACAGGCTTGGGCACGGGCTTGCTCATCACTTCCAAAATGGCCACGTAGGTCTTGCGGGCGGCGCTGTCTTTCCATGCCTTGTCGCGCATGATGATCTCCAGCAGCTCGTCCATGGCCTGGGTGAAGTGGCCAGTGGCGAAGAACAGGCGGGCCAGCTCGTAGCGGGCTTCAAAGTCGCGCTTGTTGGCCTCGATGGCCGCGCCCAGCTCGCTGGGTTTGCGTGATTCGCGGGCAGCGGCCAGGGCGGCGATGTACTCGCCAAAGGCGGCCACACGTTGTTCGGCCAGCAGGCCCGTGCCGCGCGAGGCCACGGGCTCGTACACCGATTGGGCCGCTTCCAGCGCGCCTTCGCTGAGCAGCAGCTTGATCAAATCAAACCGTGCTTCGTCATTGGCGGGGTCTTTCTCCAGGGCGTCTTGCAGCAGGTGCACCGCCGATTCGACATCGCCTTCCTCAGCCAGCCCTTCGGCCTCCAAGGTTTCTTCTTGCGAGGCGATCTCGCCTTCAGCGGGCAGGTGCTTGGCCAAAAACTCGCGGATCTGCTCGGCAGGCAAGGCGCCCACAAAGCCATCGACCGGCTGGCCACCCGAGAACAGCACGCAAAACGGGATGGAGCGCACGCCGAACATCTGCGAGAGCTGGCCCGAGATCTCGGGCTGCTCGTCGGCATTGACCTTGGCCAGCACGAAGCGGCCGGCGTATTCTTCTTCCAGCGCCTCCAGCACGGGGCCAAGCTGCTTGCAGGGGCCGCACCAGGGGGCCCAGATGTCCAGCAAAACCGGCACCTGAAGCGAGGTGGTGATCAGGTCGGATTCGAAATTTTCGAGGGTGATGTCGATCATGGTGAGGGCATGGGGCTGGCCGCGTTTGGGGAAAACCAGTGCGACCGCCTAAAATCGTGGTTTTGTGACCTGAAGGAGAGCGCCGTGAACAGCACAACGCCCCTGATTGGCGTGGTGATGGGTTCCAGCAGTGACTGGGACATCATGCGCCTTTCTGCCGAGATTCTCACCGAGTTCGGGGTGCCTTTCGAGGCCAAGGTGGTCTCCGCCCACCGCATGCCCGACGAATTGTTCAGCTACGCCGAGCAAGCGCGCGGCCGTGGCCTGCAAGCCATCATCGCTGGTGCCGGTGGCGCCGCCCACCTGCCCGGCATGCTGGCCGCCAAGACCCCCGTGCCCGTGCTGGGCGTGCCCGTGCCTTCGCGCCACCTGCAGGGGGTCGATTCCTTGCATTCCATCGTGCAGATGCCCAAGGGCGTGCCCGTGGCCACCTTTGCCATTGGCGCAGCCGGTGCGGCCAATGCGGCCCTGTTTGCGGTGGCCATGCTGGCCAGCCATGACGCGGCCCTGCGCGACAAGCTCGACGCCTTCCGCGCCCGCCAGACCGACGTGGCCCGCGCCATGACGGCCGACCTCACTTTGGACCCGAAGTAACAACATGAGCGATGGTGTGATCCTGCCTGGCGCGACGCTGGGTGTCATGGGGGGCGGCCAGCTGGGCCGCATGTTCGTGCATGCCGCACAAAGCATGGGCTACCAAACGGCCGTGCTCGACCCCGACGCCACCAGCCCGGCGGGTCTGGTTTCGCACCACCACGTGCAAGAGCCCTACCTCGAAGCCTTTGGCCTGGCCAAGATGGCCGCCTTGTGCGCTGCCATCACCACCGAGTTCGAGAACGTGCCCGCCCAGGCGCTGGACCAGCTCGCCACGGTGTGCCCGGTGGCGCCTTCGGGCGCGGCCGTGTCGGTGTGCCAGGACCGTGCCCGCGAAAAGGCCCACTTCACGGCCTGTGGCGTGCCTTGCGCGCCCCATGCCGTGATCGAAACGCCCGAGCAACTGGCGGCTGTCTCTGATGACCTGTTGCCCGGCATCCTCAAGACCTCGCGCATGGGCTACGACGGCAAGGGCCAGGTGCGCATCAAGACGCGCGCCGAGCTCGTTGCGGCCTGGGACGATCTCAAACACGTGCCCTGCGTGCTGGAAAAGATGCTGCCCCTGGCCTTTGAGGTCAGCGTGATCGTGGCGCGTGGCCGCGATGGCTCGGTGGTGAACTTCCCCGTGCAGCGCAACCTGCACCGCGAGGGCATCCTGGCCGTGACCACGGTGCCTGCGCCGGGTGTCTCCAGCGCCATTGCCGCGCAAGCCATTGCCAATGCCCGCCAGATCGCCGCCTCGCTGAACTACGTGGGCGTGCTGTGCGTCGAGTTCTTCTCGCTGCAAGACGGCACCCTGGTGGCCAACGAGATGGCCCCGCGCCCGCACAACTCGGGCCACCACACGATTGACGCGTGTGATGTCTCGCAGTTCGAGATGCAGGTGCGCGCCATGACCGGCCTGCCCCTGGTCGAGCCCGTGCTGCACAGCCCCTGCCTGATGCTCAACCTGCTGGGCGATTTGTGGTTCCCTGGTGGCGTGGCTGATCAAGTCGAGCCAGAGCAAGTGGAGCCTGATTGGGCCGCCATCCTGGCCCTGAGCGGCACCCACCTGCACCTCTACGGCAAGCACGAAGCCCGTGCTGGCCGCAAGATGGGCCACCTCACGGTCACCGGTGCCACGCCTGAGGCTGCGCACGCCGTGGCCTTGCAGGCAGCAGCCATCTTGGGCATCGAGCCGTTCTGATGAGCGTGCCCGACATGTCGCCAGATTCGCCGCCCGCAACGCCCACTGACGCATCCCAGCCGGTGCGCTTGGACCCAGCGCAAGACGCGTCGGCCATCCAGCGTGCTGCACAGCGCTTGGCCGATGGCCAACTGGTGGCCTTTCCCACGGAGACCGTCTACGGCCTGGGTGCCCGTGCCGACGACGACCAGGCCGTGGCCCGCATCTTCGCGGCCAAGGGGCGCCCGTCGGATCACCCCTTGATCGTGCATGTGCATGAGGCGCAGGCTGCCGAGGCTTTTGCCGCGACCCTGCCGCCTGTGGCCCGCCGCCTGATGGCGCGCTTTTGGCCCGGCCCGCTCACCGTGATCGTGCCGCGCCGCGAGGGCGTGGGTGCAGCTTCCGCCGGTGGCCAGAACACCATCGGCCTGCGTTGCCCGGACCACCCCGTGGCGCTGGCCCTGCTGCGCGCTGCCGCCCGCTTGGGCGTGCAAGGCGTGGCTGCGCCGAGCGCCAATCGCTTTGGCCGCATCAGCCCCACCCAGGCCGCCCACGTCATGGGCGAGTTCATCGACGAAGACCTTTGGGTGCTCGATGGCGGTGCCTGCGAAGTGGGCATTGAGTCGGCCATCGTCGATTGTTCGCGCGCGCACCCCGTGCTGCTGCGCCCAGGGCGCCTAACCCGTGACGAGTTGGAAGCCGCCGCCGGCGAGCCCATCGCCTGGAGCCGACCTGAAGCGCCTGACCCGAGTGCCCCTCGCGCCTCGGGCACCTTGCTGGCCCACTACGCGCCGCGCGCCAAAGTGCGCTTGGCACCTGAAGAAGCCTTGCTCAAGGAACTGGACGTGCTGATCCCGGCCCTGCTGGGCTGGCACCACCCCATCCCCAAGGTGGCGATGTACTCCCGCAGCGCCTGGGCCCACCGCCCGGTGCAGCCCGGTGTGGCCATGCGCGCCATGCCGGCCCAGCCCAACCAGGCCGCGCATGACCTGTTCGCTGACCTGCGCGACATGGATGCCCTGGGCGTTGAAGAGATCTGGGTGGAAATGCCGCCCGAAGACAGCGCCTGGGATGGCGTTCGCGACCGCCTGATGCGCGCCGCTGCAGCCTGAGTGGCTTGGCGCCTCGCGCCTGCCTCACGAGACTTCACACGGGCCTTGTCGCCCAGGCCGCGAGCCGCCACACACAAGCGGTATGCTTGCAAGCTCAACCGCAGGCCCCGCCTGGCGATCGGCAGGGGCCGTCGCTTTGCGCACGGGCCGCGCCCTGATTGCTGGAGATTTCATGCCGATTGCTGCTTCTGCCCGTTCTTCTGCTGTGTCGTCTGTGAGCGGGCGCCGCCTGCGTGTGCTGAGCGCCGCTGCGGCCATGGGCCTGGGCCTGGTGGCCTGCGGTGGCGGCAGCCAGGTGAGCAAGTTCACGCCCAACAAGATCGTCTCTTTTGGTGACGAGCTGAGCTACCTGGGCGAGCAAACGGTGCAAGGCCAGCTCATCAAGGGCCAGAAGTACGGCGTGAACTACGTGGACACCAGCTACGCCTACTACACGGGCACCACCTTCGAATCGGATGCCGCTGTCATCACGGCCCGTGCCGCTGAAACCTATGGCGGCGCCACGACTTATTCGGTCGACGTCGACGGCCTGCGTTTCATCAAGTCAACCGCCTCCAACGCCGATGCCACCCACCTGCGCCAGACGCGCACCCTGTGGGGCTGCGCCGTCGAAGGACGCCTGTGGATGCAGATCCTGGCCAGTGGCTACGGCCTGGGCTATGGCACAGGCTGCCCGGGTGACGGCAATGGTGCCGTCACCTACGCCACCGTGGGTGCCAAGACGGCCGACGTGATCGCCCAGCTCAATGCTCACAAAGGGGAGCTGACCAGCAGCACCATGGCCACCGTGCTGGCCGGTCAAAACGACATCATTGAGCAGCTGGCCATCTATCGCGCCACGCCGGGCGAGCTGGCCAACATCAAGGCCAGGCTCAAGTCTCGTGGTGAGCAGCTGGGCCAGGCGGTCAACGGCGTGTTGTCGACCGGTGCGCGTGTTCTGATCGTCACCCCGCCAGACTTGGGCAAGGCCCCAGGTGCGGGCAGCAACGGCACCATCCTCACCGAGATGACCCAGGCCTTCATTGACGGCTTCACCGGCATCAACGGCGTGCTCAACAATGGCAACAAAATCGGCTTGGTCAAGGCCTTTGATTTGGTGCAAACGATCTACGCCAGCCCCAGCAGCTACGCGCTCAATGTGCTGGAGCGCGCGTGTGACATGACCGGTACTGCGCGCTTCAAGGCCGATGGCCTCACCGCCACGACTTCGCTGCTTGATTGCACCTATTCCGTCACAGAGCCAGTGAACAGCACCTTGGTGCCCGGCGCCTCGCTCTACACCCACCTGTGGGCCAGCGACTGGGTGCTGGCGCCAGGTGGCCAGGCCCGCATCGGCTCGCTGGCTTATTCGCGCGCCACGGCCAACCCCTTCTGAGTCAGCCCTTGCGGCCGTACACCAGTTTCATCGTCAAGATCGACAAGGCCAGCGCCAAGGTGACGGCATTGGCCACCGTGATGGGCCACGAGCCCCTGGCCATGCCATAAACCAGCCACAGCGCCACGCCGGTGGTGAAGGCGCTGTACATGCCCAGCGAGATGCCGCTCACGTCGCGCGTCTTGAAGGTCAGCCATGCCTGGGGGATGAACGAGCCCGTCGTCAGCATGGCGGCAAAGCTGCCCACGGTTTCGATCACGGTGGGGTCGAGCGAGGCGAGGGGTTCGATGTGCAGGGGCATGGTGGGTGGTGACAACAGGCTCAGGGCGCGCGTGCGACCCATTGCAACAAGGTCTGAAGCGCGCCCCGGGCCTGTTCGGCCTTGGGGTGGTTGACCACCGCCACCAGGATGTGTCGTTGGCCGTTGTTGGTTTGAACGATGCCTGCGATGGACACCACGTCGTCCAGAGAGCCCGTTTTGAGGTGGGCCTGGCCGACAGCAGCGGTCATTTTGCGAGCGGTGCCGTCTTGCCCGGCCAGCGGCATCGAGGCCAGCCATTCGGGCATGCGGGCGTCTTGCCACATCACCTGAACCCAGCGCGCCATGCAATGCGCGGTGGTGCCCTCGGTGCGCGACAAGCCAGCGCCATTGTCAAGGATCAACGCCTCGGGCGCTTCGCAGGGGCCATTGCCATCAATGCTGCTGCGGGTGGCCTGGCGCACGTGTTGCCCCACCATGGTGCGCGCCTGGGCGAGGTTGCCTGACTCCCCTTGGGCGCCGGACGCGGCTGTAGCGCTGGCGGGCGAGCCCACCGTGCCCAGCGTCAAAAAGAGCTGGCGCGCCATCACGTTGTTGCTGAACTTGTTGATGTCGCGGATGACTTCCGACAGTGAGGGCGAGGTGACCGTGGCCCAGGGCGTGGCCCCAACAGGCCAAGCACCCTCACGCACGGTGCCACTCAGCTGGCCACCCAGCGCGCCCCACGCGGCCTTGAACACCCGTGCGCTGTGCTCCAGGCTCTCGCGGGCGGGCCACCGCAAGGGCCAGGCCTGGCTGCCGCAGGCCTGCGGGTAGCTGCCTTTGAGCACCAGGGTGCGGCCGCCGTCAGCGCGGTCCACCACCTGTGGGCTGATGCCTTCGCGCCATTCGCCGCACGCCGCTTTGGGGCTCAGGCGCACTTGGTTGTCGATGTCGACACCACTGAGCGCAGGGTAGAGCGTCACTTGCGGCGCCAAGGGCGCATTGGCGCGCTCGTCGGCCGGGGCCACGCGCCAGCGCAGGGTGAGGGCGCCGTGGGCCAGCAGCCATGCGTCGGGGCCGGCGTTGTAGGGCTTCCAGGGTGCGCTGTCAAAAGCGGCCGGGTCGTGCGGGGGCAGGCGCCAGATGCTGCGGTCCACCACCACGTCGCCACGAATGTCGCGCAGGCCAGCGTCGCGCCAGGCTTGCAAGGCTTCGCGCAGGCGCATGCTGTCCAGGCTCGGGTCGCCCGAGGCACGGATGTGCAGGTTGCCGTGCAACACGCCTTGGGCGTCGATGGGGCCGCCGAGGGCCACGGGGGTGTTCCAGCTCCAGGCCGGGCCCAAGGTGCGCAGGGCCACGCCGGTGGTCAGCAGCTTCATCACCGAGGCCATGCGCCGGGGCTGCTCACCGGCCAAGGCCAAGCGCGGGGTGTCTGCGTTCACATCCTGCACCCACAGCGACAGGCTGGACAGCGGCAGGCCGGTGGCTTGCCAGGCCTGGGCCAGCTCGGGCGGCAAGGTGTTCAGTGGGCTGGCTGGTTGGGCAGAGGCGCTTTGGGTGGCCCCGGCGGCCATGGCTACCCCGGGGGGGACGCCCAGGGCGCCCATGGCACCCACGGCAAACAGAGCGCTCATGCCCTTTCTGGTGGTCAGGCCAAGGGCTCGCATCGTGGTGGAAATCAGCGTCATGGGGCCCGATCATAGGCGGCACTCGCTACACTGACGCCCATGTTGTCGACCGCCTTGCCACCTGCTGCCCCGCCTTGTCTGGTCGCCCTGGACACCGCCACCGAAGTGGCCCACCTGGCCCTGTGCCTGGGCGGG
>JBEANX010000417.1:0-5564 GCA_041165245.1 Pseudomonadota bacterium | reverse complement strand
CTGTCGCAGTTCGCCCAGCAGCAGTCGCGCGCCTCGGCCTTCATCCTGTCGATCGACGACGAGGAATTCACCCCGGGCCCGGAGCTCGACCCGGCGGTGCAGAACCTGCGCACCTTCATTGAAGAGATCCGCTTCCGCAACGCCGAGATCCCGATTTATCTTTACGGTGAAACCAAGACCTCGCGGCACATCCCGAATGCGATCCTGCGCGAGCTGCACGGCTTCATCCACATGTTCGAGGACACGCCCGAGTTCGTGGCGCGTCACATCATCCGTGAAGCCAAGAGCTACCTCGACGGTTTGGCGCCGCCTTTCTTCAAGGCGCTGATGGACTATGCCCAAGATGGCTCCTACAGCTGGCATTGCCCTGCCCACTCTGGCGGCGTGGCCTTCTTGAAGAGCCCTGTGGGCCAGATGTTCCACCAGTTCTTTGGCGAGAACATGCTGCGCGCCGACGTGTGCAACGCCGTGGAAGAACTCGGCCAATTGCTGGACCACACCGGCCCGATCTACGAATCGGAGAAGAACGCGGCGCGCATCTTCAATGCCGACCACTGCTTCTTCGTGACCAATGGCACTTCCACGTCCAACAAGATGGTGTGGCACCACACCGTGGCGCCTGACGACATCGTGGTGGTCGACCGCAACTGCCACAAGTCCATCTTGCACAGCATCATCATGACCGGGGCCATCCCCGTGTTCCTGACGCCCACGCGCAATCACTTCGGCATCATCGGGCCCATCCCGCAAAGCGAGTTCGAGCCGGACACCATCCGCAAGAAGATCTCAAAGAACCCGCTGCTCAAGGGTGTCGATTCGAAAAAGGCCAAGCCGCGCATCCTGACCATCACCCAGAGCACCTACGACGGCGTGCTCTACAACACCGAGACCATCAAGGGCATGCTCGACGGCTGGATCGACAACCTGCACTTCGACGAAGCCTGGTTGCCGCACGCCGCTTTCCACAAGTTCTATGGCATGTACCACGCCATGGGCAAGGGCCGTGGCCGCCCCAAGCAGGCCGTGGTCTATGCGACGCAGTCGACCCACAAGCTGTTGGCAGGCATCTCGCAGGCCTCGCACGTGCTGGTTCAAGATTCGCAAACCGTGCCGCTGGACCGCAACCTCTTCAATGAGGCCTACCTGATGCACACCTCCACCTCGCCGCAGTACGCCATCATTGCCTCGTGCGATGTGGCCGCGGCCATGATGGAGCCCCCCGGCGGCACGGCCCTGGTCGAAGAGTCGATCAAGGAGGCGCTGGACTTCCGCCGCGCCATGCGCAAGGTCGAAAAGGACTACGGCAAGGATTGGTGGTTCAAGGTCTGGGGACCAGAGAAGATCGCGCCGCAAGACATTGGCAAGCCCACCGATTGGGTGCTCAAGGCCAATGAGAAATGGCACGGCTTTGGCAACCTGGCCGAAGGCTTCAACATGCTGGACCCAATCAAGTCCACCATCATCACGCCGGGCTTGGATGTCTCGGGCAAGTTTGCCAAAACGGGCATCCCCGCCAGCATCGTCACCAAGTTCCTGGCCGAGCACGGCGTGGTGGTTGAAAAGACGGGCCTGTACAGCTTCTTCATCATGTTCACCATCGGCATCACCAAGGGTCGCTGGAACACCATGTTGACCGCCCTGCAGCAGTTCAAGGACGACTACGACAAGAACACCCCGATGTGGCGCGTCCTGCCGGAGTTCAGCAAGAAGTACCCCAAGTACGAACGCATGGGCTTGCGTGACCTGTGCCAAAGCGTGCACGAGGCCTATGCCAAGGGTGACATTGCCCGCTTGACGACCGACGTTTATCTGTCGGGCCTGGAGCCTGCGATGAGGCCGTCTGACGCTTATGCCTGCATCGCCCGCAAGCAGACCGAGCGTGTGGAGATCGACCAGCTGGAAGGCCGCATCACCACGGCCCTTTTGACCCCTTACCCACCCGGCATCCCGCTGCTGATCCCGGGTGAGCGCTTCAACAAGAAGATCTGTGATTTCCTGAAGTTCACGCGCGAGTTCAACGATGCCTTCCCAGGCTTTGCGACCGACGTGCACGGCTTGGTGGCCGAAGAGCTGCCAGGCGGTGGCAAGCGCTACTACGTCGATTGCGTGGCCGCCAAGGTCTGAGCGGGCTCAGGCCGGCGGTGTGAAGTCGCTTGGGGGCCATGCGGCGCCTGGCGGTTTTCGGTGGCGCTTGACCAGCGCTTCGAAAGCCTCAGGCCCAATGGCTTTGCTGAACAGGAAGCCTTGATAAACGTCGCAGCCGGAATGCTGAAGGATGCGGTGCTGTTCGACCGTTTCGATGCCCTCGGCCACCACGTCCATGCCCAGGCTGTGGCCCAGGGTGACGACGGTCTGGACGATGGCGCGGTCTTTGTCGTGTGTGGCCACATCCATGATGAATGAGCGGTCGATCTTGAGTTCGTTGGCTGGGAATCGTTTGAGGTAGCTCAGCGATGAGTAGCCTGTGCCGAAGTCGTCGATGGACAAGCCCACGCCGAGCGCCCGCAGATCGGCCATCTGCTCCAGTGCGCGAGCGGCGTCTTGCACTAGCATGCTCTCCGTGAGTTCCACCATCAGGCATTGAGGGGGCAGCCCCGTTTCTTGAAGCAATTGCTCCAAGCGCGGGCACAACTGGCCCTCATCAAAATGTGGCTTGGCCACGTTGATGGAGATCTTCAAATCTTCAAAGCCTTGCCCGTGCCACTTCGCAGCTTGGGTGCACGCCACATGCATGACCCATTCGCTGATGTCACCGATCAGGCCCACCTCTTCAGCGATGCCAATGAAATGGCTTGGCAACAAGAGGCCATGCTCTGGGTGCTGCCACCGAATCAAAGCCTCAGCACCGGTGATGCGGCCAGTGCGCATGCACACCTTGGGCTGGTAGTGCAGGCGCATCTCCTCGCGCTCCAGCGCCATGCGGATCTCGCGACCCAAGCGTAAACGTTGGAGCGAGCGTTCGGTCAGTTCGGCAGAGAAATACTCAAAGTGCGTCTTGTGCTGTGATTCGCGCGCCTTGGCGCTCGCGATGTCTGCGTTCATCAGCAGGGTCTCGGCCTGATCGCCATCGTTGGGGGCCAGGGCAACGCCCACGCCGGGGCTCAAGAAGATGGCGTGGCCTTCGATCTCGAAGGGTTGGCTCAAGGCGCGAAGCACTTGTTTGGCCAGCAGGCTGGCGGCGTCGGCGTCGTGCAAGGCTGGCACGGCAATGGCGAAGTCTTGCTCGCCAACGCGTGCCACATCACCAGGCTCCATGTGCGCCGATGCCTGACCGGGCTCGGTGGCGCTGGCTGCCAGATGCTGAAGACGCAAGGCAGCCAATCGCAACAATTCGTCGGCGGCACGTGAGCCCAGGGTCTCGCGGGTCTGGCGGAAGTGGTCACACGACACGTGCAGCAAGCCGAGCATGCCCTGGTTCTCACGCAGCCTTTGAAGGGCCTGGTTCAGGCGCAGGGTGAAGCTTTGGCGGTTGGCCAGGCTTGTGACGGGGTCGACATAGGCAAGGCGATCCTGGTATTGCTTGAAGGCCAGGGTGTTGCGCAAGCGAAGCACCAACTCAGATGCATCCACCGGCTTGGCCAGGAATTCGGTGGCGCCGATCTCCAGGGCCAGGAGCTTGGTGTCGGCATCGCTGGCTGCCGTCAACACGATGACTGGCAAGTACATGAGGCTGGGGTCGGCCCGCATGGCGCTCAGGATTTCGAAGCCCGAGACCTTGGGCATCATCAGGTCGAGCAAAAGCACGTCAGGGCGGTGGGCCCTGATCAGCGCCATGGCCTCGGTGGGCTCGTTGCATGTGATGAAACGTTGGTAGCCATGGTCTTCCAGGTGCGTCTGGATGACATCGGTGAGCAGGGCCTCATCGTCCACCATCATCACCACTGCCTCTTGCCAGAGGCCGCTGATCTTGGCGCGCATGAGGCTCATGGGTGTGCCTCGGCGGTCACCCAAGGCACAGGCAAGGGGTCGGTGGGGTCCATCACCATGCGGTCACGCAGCGCGCGGATGCTCACCAACTGGCGTTCGGCAACCGGGATGAGGCTTGCTTTGCAGGCCAATTCCAGCTCCTTGGCTGGCTCGAAATAGGCGTCAAAGCCCACGCTGCCACCGGCGCCTTTGAGCCAATGCGCAAGCTCAGCCAGTTGTTGCAGGTCCTGCTGCTGCAGGGCTGCGTCCATGGCGCTGAGCTTGGTGGGGAACTGTTCGATGAATCGGGCCACGACTTGGCGAAGTTTGGGGTGTTGGGACAAGCGAGACACCATGGGTTCCGCACCAGCAGTGGTGCTGACAGCCTTGTTTTCGGCGGAAAGCAGCGGTGGCTTGAGGGCTTCTGCATCAATGATCTGCTGGCCGCCCAGGCGTGCGGCCAGGTCACTGAGCAGCTGGTCGATGTCCATGGGCTTGGTGTGCACGCCATCAAAGCCAATGTCGCTGAGGCCTGCCTCGAAGCCCTTCATGGCATTGGCTGTGAGGGCAAGGATGGGCATGCGATGCCCTTGGTGCCTCAGAGCACGCGTGGCTTGGGCGCCGTCCATGACGGGCATTTGCATGTCCATCAAGATGAGGTCAAAGCGCTGGCTTTGGACAGCATCCAGCGCCGTTTGGCCGTTGTCGGCTTCGTGCACGATCAAACCGGTCTCTTCCAGGACGATGCGCACCAGCTCGCGGTTTTCTGAGCCGTCGTCCACGACCAGCACGTGGCACGCAGGCATCCGCCAACGGGTGGCCTGTGTCAAGGTGGGCCGAACCTGGGGGGCCTGCAGTTGATGGGCCGTGAGCATCGGCACGCCTTTGAGCTCGCCGGCGTGGACAGACACATGGAAGGTGCTGCCTCGGCCGGGCTCGCTGCTGACGGTGATGTCGCCGCCCATGGCCCTGGCGAAACGGCGGCTGATCGTCAAGCCCAGGCCGGTGCCGCCGAACTGGCGGTTGGTCGAAGAGTCAGCCTGCACGAAGGGCTCGAACACCGAGTCGAACTTTTCGGGCGGGATGCCAACGCCCGTGTCGCTCACGTCGATGCAAAGCCTTGGCACGTCCAAGACACGGCCCAGCCTGACCTTGATGACCACTTCACCTTGCTGGGTGAACTTCACGCCATTGCCCACCAGATTGGTCATCACCTGGCGCAGCCGAGCAGGATCGCCCCACACGCTGGCGGGCAAGGGGGCTTCAAACTCGGCGCGCAGTTGGATGCCCTTTTCCTGGGCCTTGACCGACATGACTTCCACCACCTCATGAACAAGCGTGTGCGGTGCAAAGGCCACGCGTTCCATCTCCATGCGGCCCGATTCCACCTTGGACAGATCCAGGATGTCGTTGATGAGCGTGAGCAGGTGCTTGCCGCTGGCGTGGATGGTGTCGAGGTGCCGCTTTTGGTCTGCAGGCGAGGGCGCTCGGCCTTGTCGGCGCAGCAATTCGGTGAAGCCAAGGATGGCATTCATGGGTGTGCGGATCTCGTGGCTCATGTTGGCCAGGAAGTCGCTCTTGGCGCGGTTTGCCGCCACGGCCTCTTCCTTGGCCACTTGCAGGGCCAGCTCCTTCTCTTCCAGTTCGGTCACGTCCTG
>JBEANX010000416.1:0-2503 GCA_041165245.1 Pseudomonadota bacterium | reverse complement strand
GTGGGCCCCACCCTGCCACCCCTGGCCTGGACCGACGCTTCATGCACACCGACCGCCTTCAACCCGCGCCCGCACCAACACTGGCTCAGACACCCGCCTTGCTGATCGCCAACCGCGGCGAGATCGCCATCCGCATTGCTCGCGCGGCGCGTGAGCTGGGCTGGCGCACCGTGGGCCTGGTGGCGCAGGATGAAGGGCACCCCTTGCTCCCCTTGCGCGCCGAACACGTCGACGTGGTGCACACCTTGCCTGGCCGAGGCGTGAGCGCCTACTTGGACATCACCCAGGTGCTGCAAGCGGCCCAAGCGCATGGTTGCACCCATGTGCACCCCGGCTATGGTTTGCTCAGCGAGAACGCCGCTTTTGCGCGCGCCTGCCTGGCCACCGGCTTGAGCTTCGTGGGCCCAGCCCCCGAAGTGCTGCATCTCTTGGGCGACAAGGCCGAGGCCCGTGCCCTGGCCACGCGTTGCGAGGTGCCGGTGACCCAAGGCATCGACCGGGCCGTGAGCCTGGCTGAGGCACAGGCCTTTTTCATGTCCTTGGGTGGCGGCGCCATGATGATCAAAGCCCTGGCCGGTGGTGGCGGCCGCGGCATGCGGGTGGTTGATGCCTTCGACGAGATCGCACCCAGCTTCGAGCGCTGCCAGGCCGAGGCAATGGCCGCCTTTGGCCGCGCTGACCTGTATGTCGAGCAACTGGTGCGCCGAGCCCGCCACATCGAAGTGCAGGTGCTGGGCGATGGCAGCGGTGAAGCCAGCCATGTGTGGGAGCGCGACTGCACCGTGCAGCGCAGCCACCAAAAGCTCATCGAGATCGCGCCTGCGCCGAACCTGAGCCCAGCCGTGCGCGAGCCCTTGCTGCAAGCGGCTGTGCGCATGGCACAAACCGTGAAGCTGCGCGGCCTGTGCACCTTGGAGTTCCTGCTCGACCTGGACACGAACGCCTGGTACTTCATGGAAGCCAACCCCCGCCTGCAGGTCGAGCACACCGTCACCGAGCAGGTCACGGGGCTGGATTTGGTGCAGTGGCAACTGCGTCTCTCACAAGGTGCCACGCTGCTGGAGCTGGGCGCCCAGCAAGCTCAGATCCCCTCCCCGCAAGGCTGTGCGATTCAAGTGCGCATCAACACCGAGCGCATGGGCCCCGATGGCTCGGCCCTGCCTGCAGGTGGCCTGGTGCTGGCGTATGAGCCGCCCTCAGGCCCTGGCATCCGTGTGGACGGCCATGGCCACGCCGGCATGCAGCCCCACCCGGGTTTTGACACGCTGCTGGCCAAAGTCATCGTGCACCACCCGCAGGGCTTTGAGGCTGCCTTGCAGCGCACACGCCGCGCCTTGGCCGAGTTCAGGCTCGATGGGGTCGAGCACAACATCGCCTTTGCCCAGGCCTTGCTGGCCCATGCCGATGTGCAAGCCTATGCGCTGAGCACACGCTGGTTGCAAGGGCAGGTGGGCGCTCTGCTTGCGCAGGCCCATCAACAACCTCGCCCCAAGCCTTTGCCTCACCTTCACAGCCGCGCCTTGCCGCAAGATGCACTTGACGCGGCCTTGCCGGATGGCTGCGTGGCCGTGCGCACCACGGTGCCCGGCTCGCTGGTGGCTTTGCTCGTGGCGCCTGGCAGCGTGGTGCGCGCCGGCCAGAAGGTGGCCGTGATCGAGGCCATGAAGATGGAGTTCGAAGTGCTGGCCGAGCAGGGCGGTCGGGTGGAGGCGGCCTTGGCCGACGTGGGCCAGGTGCTCGCACAAGGCCAGGCCTTGCTGGCGCTGGACCCTGCGCATGACGACGGCCAGGTGCACGACGACCACGCCGCAGCCGTGGACCCAGATCACATCCGAGCTGACTTGGCCGAGGTGCTGCAGCGCCATGCCGTGACGCTCGACGCGCACCGAGTGGACGCCGTGGCCAAGCGCCACGCCAAAGGCCAGCTCACGGCCCGCGAGAACGTCGAGCGCTTTGTCGACGCCGACAGCTTCATCGAATACGGCGGCCTGGCCTTGGCCTCGCAGCGCACGCGCCTCAAAGAGGCTGAGCTCATCAGCCGCAGCCCCGCCGACGGCTTGATCGCGGGGCTGGCCACGGTGAACGCCGCGCAGTTTGGCGAGCAGGCCGCACGCTGCATGGTGCTGGCTTATGACTACACCGTGTTTGCTGGCACGCAAGGCGTCATCAACCACAAAAAGACCGACCGCATGCTGCACCTGGCCTTGCAACGCCAGCTGCCCCTGGTGCTGTGGGCCGAAGGCGGCGGTGGGCGCCCCAACGACGAATACCCCGGCGTGAGCCTGCTGGACAACATGACCTTCCTGGGCCTGGCCCGCTTGAGCGGCCTGGTGCCCACAGTGGCCATCGTGAACGGTCGGTGTTTTGCGGGCAATGCGGCCCTGGCCGGTTGTTGCGACGTGATCATTGCCACACAGAGCACCACCATCGGCATGGCGGGCCCGGCCATGATCGAAGGCGGTGGCCTGGGTAAGTTCGCGCCGGAAGAGGTGGGCCCTGTCAG
>JBEANX010000415.1:0-4488 GCA_041165245.1 Pseudomonadota bacterium | reverse complement strand
ATCCAGGCGAGCAACCCACGCGGCTTTCAAGGCCTCGGGCGCAAAACTGGCCTCAAAGCTGTTGCGGGCCAGGGTGTAGGCCTCGGCAGCGCTCAAATCCAGCGCCTCAAAGGTTTCGAGGAAGTTCTGGTTGAGGTAGCCGCCAAAGTAGGCCGGGTCATCCGAGTTGATGGTGACTTTCAAACCCTGGGCCAGCAGCGCCTTGAGGTTGTGGGCTTTCATGTCTGGGAAGACGCACAGCTTGACATTGGAGAGCGGGCACACCGTCAGGGCCATGCCTTCGGACACCAGGCGTTGCACCAAGGCGGCGTCTTCGATGCAACGCACGCCGTGGTCGATGCGCTCCACATGCAGCACATCCAGCGCGCTGTGGATGTACTCAGGCGGCCCCTCTTCACCCGCATGGGCCACCAGGCGCAAGCCCAATTCACGGCATTTGGCAAACACACGGGCAAACTTCTCGGGCGGGTGTCCGCGCTCGCTGGAATCGAGGCCCACGCCCATGAAATGCTCGCGGTAGGGCAGCGATTGCTCCAGGGTGGCCAGGGCGGCCTCTTCTGGCAGGTGCCGCAAGAAACACATGATCAAGCTGGCGTGTACGCCCAACTCAATTTCGGCACGCTTGCAGGCACGGCTCAAACCTTGGATGACGACCTCGAAAGGCACACCCCGGTCGGTGTGGGTCTGCGGGTCGAAGAACATCTCGGTGCACAGCACGTTCTCGTCACGGCAGCGCAGCAGGTAGGCCCAGGCCATGTCGTGGAAGTCGTCTTCCTTGAGCAGCACCGAGGCTCCGGCGTAGTAGATGTCCAGGAAGCTTTGCAGGTCGGAGAAGGCGTAGGCCGCACGCAGGGCTTCGACGCTGGGGTAGCTCAACGCCACACCATTGCGCTGGGCCAGTGCGAAGATCAACTCGGGTTCGAGCGAGCCTTCGATGTGCATGTGCAACTCGGCCTTGGGCATGCTCTGCAGCAAGGCGGGCAAACGGCTTTGGGGGATGGCGCTGAAGTTCAGGTGGGTCATGGCGGGCATGAGGTGTCAAGCATGTGGATCACACTGTGCAAAGTGCGCGCGTAACTTGAAAGATAGCACCTCTGCCATCGCCATGTCTGCGCCCCATGAGGCCAGGGCTCGAGGATCTGCCAATGACCCGCACCCACCCATGAAAAAAGCCGCCAAGGTTGCCCCTGGCGGCTTGGGGGCGGCTCACAGCCGCCGGCTCACTTGCCCGAAGGCACCGAGCCTTCCACACCCTTCACATAGAAGTTGATGCCGCCCAGGAACTTGTCGTCAGCGACGGTGTCCTTCGCGAGCACTTCCTTGCCATCTTGCCCAACGATGGGGCCCTTGAAGACGACAAAGCTGCCGCCCTTCAAGCCGGACTTGATGGTGTCGATCTTGGCCTTGGTGTCGGCGGGCACGGCGTCAGAAATGGACACGATGTCGATCGCACCTTCCTTCACGCCCCACCACACACCACCGGTGGCCCAGGTGCCTTCCAAGGCGTCCTTGGTGGCCTTGATGTAGTACGGCGACCAGTTGATGATGGCTGAGGCCAGGTGCGACTTGGGGCCGAACTTGCTCATGTCCGAATCCCAGCCGAAGGCGTACTTGCCCGCCTTCTCGGCCGTTTGCAGCACGGCGGGCGAGTCGGTGTTCTGGAACAGAACGTCTGCACCCTGGTTGATCAGGCTTTGCGCGCCTTCGGTTTCCTTGGGAGGGTCAAACCAGCTGTTCACCCAGACCACCTTGGTCTTGATCTTGGGGTTGATGCTCTGCGCGCCCAGGGTGTAGGCGTTGATGTTGCGGATCACTTCAGGGATGGGGATGGAGCCCACCACGCCGATGGTGCCCGACTTGCTCATCGTGCCTGCGATCACACCAGCCATGTAGGCACCTTCATAGGTGCGCGAGTCATACGTGCGCATGTTGGCCGAGGTCTTGTAACCCGTGCCATGCTCGAACTTGACATTGGGGTTGTCGGCCGCCACCTTGAGCATGGGCTCCATGTAGCCGAAGGTGGTGCCGAAGATCAGGGTGTTGCCCTGGCCCACCAGGTCGCGGATCACGCGCTCTGCTTCGGGGCCTTCGGGCACTTTTTCGACAAAGCTCGTCTTGATCTTGTCGCCGAATTCTTTTTCAACCGCCAAGCGAGCCTGGTCGTGGGCGTAGGTCCAACCCGCGTCGCCCACCGGGCCCACATAGGCGAAAGCGATCTTCAGCGGGCCAGCAGCAGCGGCAGCCGAAGCGGCCGATGCAGGTTCAGCGCTTGACGCTGCAGAGGCAGCATCAGGTGCGGCCTCCTTCTTGCCGCAGCCCATCAAGGCGGCGGTGGCGGCCAAACTGGCCCAGCCAGCGGCTTTCAGCAAAGAACGCTTGGACAAAGTCGAGGTCATGTCATCTCCAGGGTTGAGAACTGCTCAAATCAACGAAACAGGAAGAATCTTTTTGGTACGGCAAACAAACAGCACAAATGATGCCTGCTCAGGCGCCCGGGTGGAAGGGCTTGCCGAGCGAAGCGGGCATGTTGATGCGTATCCACATCGGATTGCGTGAGATCAAGACCAGCACCACGATGGTGGCGAGGTAGGGCAGCATCGTCAGCCACTGGCTGGGGATCTGCACGCCCTGCCCTTGCAACTGGAACTGCAGCATGGTCACGCCACCAAACAGGTAGGCGCCCAACAACACCCGGGCGGGGCGCCAAGTGGCAAAGGTGGTCAAGGCCAGGGCGATCCAGCCTTTGCCCGCGACCATGCCCTCTACCCACAGCGGCGTGTAGACCAAGGAAATGTAGGCGCCAGCCAAGCCGCACAAGGCACCACCCGCCATCACCGCCATCAAGCGGATGGGGCGCACGCGATAGCCCAGCGCATGGGCCGAATCAGGTGATTCACCCACCGCCCGCAGCACCAAGCCGGCACGCGAGCGCATCAAGAACCAGGTCATGAAGATGGCCAGCGCGATGGTGATGTAGACCAGCGGGTGGTGCTTGAACAAGGCCGGGCCCAGCAGGGGAATGTCGGCCAGGCCGGGGATGTCGAAATGGGGGCGATCAGGCAGGCGCTGCTGGGTGTACTTGATGCCCACAAAGGCACTCAGGCCCGAGCCAAACAAGGTGAGCGCCAGGCCCGTGGCGTACTGGTTGGTGTTGAGCCAGATGACCAGCACCCCAAACAAGGCCGCCATGGCCATGCCTGCCAGGGCAGCGGCACCAAAGGCCAACCAGTCGCTGCCGGTGTTCACGCCTGTGGCAAAGCCTGCGATGGCGGCCACGATCATCATGCCCTCAGCACCCAGGTTGAGCACGCCCGCACGTTCATTGATGAGCAGCCCCAAGGAGGCCAAGCCCACCACCGTGCCTGCATTGAGGGTGGCCGCGATCAGCAAGGCCAGGGAATCAGCGCTCATGCCGGTCATGGTTTGGCTCCGCTCAAGCTGGGCTTGGTGGGGGTCGATGACACCCAGCGCAAACGCTGGTGAATGAAGGTGTCGCAAGCCAGCAAGGCAAAGAGCAGCAGGCCCTGGAAGACGCCCGTGAGTGCCTTGGGCAAGCCCAAGCGCGATTGCGCCAGCTCACCCCCGATGTAGAACATGCTCATCAGCACGGCCGAGAACACGATGCCCACAGGATTGAGGCGCCCCACAAAGGCCACGATGATGGCCGCAAAGCCATAGCCCATGGGCACATAGGGTGTGAGCTGTCCTTGAGGCCCGGCCACATCCAGCGCACCGGCCAGGCCGGCCATGCCGCCGGACAGCAGCAAGCCTGTCCACAAGGCCTTGCGCGAGGAAAAACCGGCATAGCGCGCCGCCATGGGCGCCAACCCGCCCACCTGCAACTGAAAGCCGGTGAAGGTGCGGTACAGAAACACCGTGAATGCGACCACCGCCGCAAGCGCCACGAACACGCCCACGTTCAAACGCAGGCCCTGGATGAGCTTGGGCAGGCGCGTCACGTCAAGGAAGGTGATGGTTTGCGGAAAGTTGTAGCCCGCTGGGTCTTTCCAGGGGCCATAGACCAAGTAGCTCAGCACCATCTCGGCCACATAGACCAGCATCAGGCTGACCAGGATCTCGCTGGCATTGAAGCGATCACGCAGCAGGGCCACGATGCCTGCCCACACCATGCCGCCCAGCACACCGGCCAGCAGCACGGCCACGACGATCCAGGAACCGGTCTCGGGCGTGGCACGCATGGCCACCCCACCGGCAAACACGGCGCCCAGGATGAACTGACCCTCGGCGCCGATGTTCCAGATGTTGGCCTTGAAGCACACGGCCAGCCCCAGGGCGATCAGGATCAGGGGCACCGCCTTGATGCTGAGTTCTGACAGGGCATAGGTGCTCTTGAGCGGCTCGACCAGGAACATCTGCAGGCCGGCCAGCGGGTCCTTGCCCAGGGATACGAACAAGCCGATGCCCACCACGATGGTGATCAACAGCGCAATCAGGGGCGAGGCCAGGCTGAGCACCTTGGAAGGCGCG
>JBEANX010000414.1:0-2622 GCA_041165245.1 Pseudomonadota bacterium | reverse complement strand
AGGGCATGCCGAGTTCGCGCTCCACTTCGTCGAGCAGCTCCAGCGGCTCGCGACCCTCGCGGTCCATCTTGTTGATGAAGGTGATGATCGGCGTGTCGCGCTGGCGGCAGACCTCGATCAGCCGCCGCGTCTGCGGCTCCACGCCGTTGGCGGCGTCGATCACCATCAGCGCGGCATCGACCGCGGTCAGCACGCGGTAGGTGTCTTCGGAGAAGTCCTTGTGGCCAGGCGTGTCGAGCAAGTTGACCACGTGTTCGCGGTAGAGCATCTGCATCACGCTCGATGCCACCGAGATGCCGCGCTGCTTTTCGATCTCCATCCAGTCCGACGTGGCATGGCGCGAGGCCTTGCGGCCCTTCACGGCACCCGCGATGTGGATCGCGCCGGAGAACAGCAGCAGCTTTTCCGTCAGCGTCGTTTTACCGGCGTCAGGGTGGGAAATGATCGCAAAAGTGCGTCGGCGGCGGGTTTCTAAAGCGTGGCTCACGGCGCGTCAGTCGGTCAAAAGGGCAACTCGCGATTGTCGCAGGTTCGGCTTGGCTGCCGCAAGCGATGCGTTTGTGCATCAAGTCAGCGCCATTTGTGGACGATAGTGTCAACATGCGCAGAGGCGTCCGCCTGGACGGCCCGCGAAAACCGAGGAGTTGATCAGCGTGTTGTCTGGCTTGGTGCCCACCTACACCGCCGAAGGCCTTCCACTGACGGCCCACCAGCAGGCGTTCAGCCGTGTCATGCTGGGCATCGCCGTGGCGGCTGGCCTGGTGCATGTGGGTTTCATGGGCCTGATGGGCTGGGCAGGGGTCCACGCGCTCGTGGTGGGCAATGTGGCCAGCGTGCTCAGCTATGTGCTGATGTTTCAGTTGGCCAGGCGCGGCCAGCTGCGGTGGTCGCTGATCACCGGCGGCATCGAGGTGGTGGCCCATGCGGTCGTGGCCACCTGGGTGATCGGGTGGGGCAGCGGTTTTCACTACTACATCTTGCTGACGCTGCCGATCTTGATCATGAGCACCGTCAGCTCTCGGTCGGACAAGTTCATCGGTGGGCCGCTGTTTTTCGCCACCATGCTGGCTTTGGACGCCTTTTGCCGCCAACGCGTGCCTGAGGTGGTGCTGGCGGTGCCCATTTTGGACACCTTGCACTACTTCAACCTGATCTCTTGCATGGCCATTTTGGTGTTCATGTCCGTGCTTTACCACTTCCAGATCAGCAACGCCGAGGCGCAATTGCGCGCCATGGCCACGACCGACCCCCTCACCCAGTTGCACAACCGCCGCGCCTTGCTGGACGTGATCCAGCACGAAGAGCGACGCTTGCAGCGTGAGCGCCAGACGCTCTCCTTCGTCATGGCCGACATCGACCACTTCAAACAGATCAACGACACCCTGGGCCATGAGGCGGGTGATCAGGTCTTGCAGAAAGTCAGCCGGGCCCTGGCCGATGGCGTGCGCGAGGTGGACCACCTGGCCCGCTGGGGTGGTGAAGAATTCCTGATGGTGTTGCCCGGCACCGATGAAGTGGAGGCCGCCCAGGTGGCCGAGCGCCTGCGCCAGGCCGTGGGCGCCCTGGGCCCCAGCGACCGCCCGGTCAGCATGACCTTCGGCGTGAGCGAGGTGCGCGACCATGAAACGGCCGAACACGCGATATCCCGTGCGGATGCGGCCCTTTACGAGGGCAAGCGCGCCGGGCGCAACCGTGTGGTGAGAGCGGCACGCCAGGTGGCGTGAACGCGCCCTGTGTCTGGCGCTGTGGCTGATGGGGCTGCTCCCGATTGGCCGCAGTGGCATGCCTGTGTCACGATGCCCATCCCCAGGCCGTTTTGGCCTTCATGCCCACCAAGCTTGAGAGCGTTCACCATGCCTGCAGTACCCTCCGTGACGTCCCTGCGCCCTTGCACGCACCATGCCTCGCGCCCCGCGTGGCCACCTTCATGGCGCAAATGGGCTGCCGCCTTGAGCCTGAGCGCTTGTGCCGCTGCCAGCCAGGCCGCCAGCCTGTGTGTGTTCGACCTGGTCGGCACCCAGGGCGACGTCTACAACATGTCGCGCGATTTCCTGATCGCCATGCAGCGAGAGGGCATCGATCTGGACGTGAAGATCTACCTCAACGAGGCCAAGGCGGTCGAGGACTACAAAAACGGCAAGTGTGATGGTGTGATCGCCACGGGCTTGCGCACAAGGCCCTTCAATACGATGGCCGGCTCCATCGACACCCTCGGTTCGACCACCATCATCCGCAACGGCCGCATCGACATCACCTCCAGCTATGAGGTGCTGCGCAAGCTGGTGCAGACCTTGGCGGTCGACACGCCCCAAGTGATCAACCTGATGACCTTGGCGCGTCATGAGGTGGGGGCCATCGTGCCCATTGGCGCGGCGTACTTGATGACCAATGACAAGCGCATCAACACCATCGAAGCGCTGGCCGGAAAACGCATCGCTGCCATCGAATACGACCCGGCGCAGGCCTTGATGATCAAGCGCGTCAATGCCATCCCTGTGCCGGTGGACATTCTGACGATTGCGCCCAAGCTGCGCGACAAGCAGGTCGACGTGGTGGCGGCGCCCGCCCTGGGTTTCAAGCCGCTGCGCATTGACCAGGCCATCGGCGAGAACGGTGCCATCG
>JBEANX010000413.1:0-4418 GCA_041165245.1 Pseudomonadota bacterium | reverse complement strand
TTCCAGGGCCTGGTGGGCGCGGCCCACGGTGGCCTCGGCCTCCTCCACGTCAGCCAGGATCTCCCGACAACGGGCCAGGTAGGCCTCGCCAGCATCGGTCAAGCGCATGGAGCGCGTGGTGCGCTCGAGCAGCTTGACGCCCAGGTGCTTCTCCAGCGCCGCCACCTGGCGCGTGACGATGGCTTGATCCACGTCGAGCAAACGGGATGCCGCCGCGAAGGAGCCTTGGTCGACCACGGTGGCGAAGGTGGTCATTGAGCTGAGTCTGTCCATGGCTTTGATTATTGACAGAAATGCAATGACCCATGGACAAGAGTGCTATTTATTGCCTAAGCAAGGATCTCTACAGTTGAGTCCATGGTGATGCCGAAGACGCCAAAAACCTCAGGCCCCAGGCCTGCAGGAAGCCAGCGACTCCCGACACCTCCTGTTCAACCTTACTTTTACTGGAGCTGATCATGAACGCCACCCGCATTGTTGCCCTGTCCATCCTGTCCGCCGCTGCTGCCTTCTCGGGCCTGGCCCAAGCCGACACCCTCACCCGCGCTGAAGTCAAGGCCGAAGCCCGCGAAGCCATCCGCACGGGTGATGTCGTCGACTATGAAACCGGCCTGAAGCTGAACCAACTGTTCCCTGGCGCCTACCCCAAGCAAGTGTTGGTCAAGTCGGTGCCGGCTCGCCAAGCGCCTGTGGCCGTGTTCCAACCCACCGGTGACATCGAAATGGACGCCATCAACCAACGCAACGCCGAAGCCATGGCCCGCGCCCAGGCCAAGGACAGCCAGTTCGCTGGCAACCGTTGATGCACATGAAACGCGAGGCTGGTTTAGAGTGGCTCCGTGCCACCCAACCCGCCCCGCGCCATGCCTGCCCTTGTTGTTGAAGACCTTGAACTCGCTGGATGGCAAGTCAGGCGGCACCTCAGCCCGCATGAGATTGCCGCCGAGCACTGGGATGCGCTGCTCCAACAGAGCCCCGCACCCACCCCATTCATGACGCATGCCTGGCTCACGGCCCTGCATGACTCCCAATGCGCCAGCCCCCAGACGGGCTGGACCCTGCAGATGTTCAGTGCCCACGCACCGGGCCGCGATCCTGCCACCGACACACCTGATGGCGTGTGCGTGACCTACCTCAAGACACACAGCTACGGCGAATACGTGTTTGACTGGGCCTGGGCCCGCGCCTACGAGCAACACGGCCTGCCCTACTTCCCCAAGCTGCTGGGCGCATCTCCTTTCACGCCCGTGCCTGGCTCGCGCCTGCTGGCACGCTCGCAGCAAGCCCGCCAAGCATTGGCAAGGGGTTTGCGGCTGCATGGCCAGCAGGCTGGGTTGTCATCGGCCCATGTGCTCTACCCCGATGCCCAAGACCGCGCTGCCTTCGAGCAAGACGGCTGGCTGATCCGCCATGGCGTTCAGTTTCACTGGCAGAACCGCAGCCCACAGCCTTACGCCGACTTCCCTGACATCCTGAGCGAGATGCAGCGCGAAAAACGCAAGAAGATCCAGCAGGAGCGGCGCAAGGTCGCGGATGCCGGTGTGGTGATCGAGGCCCGCCAGGGGGCGCAGATCCGCGAGCAGGACTGGGATTTCTTCTACACCTGCTACCGCAACACCTACCTGGCCCATGGCGGGCCGCCCTACCTCTCGCGCGAGTTTTTTGCCCAGGTGGCGCAGACCATGGCCGAACATTGGCTGATCTTCACAGCGGTGCTCGATGGTCAGCCCGTGGCCGCTTCACTGGTGGCGGTGGACATGGCTCGCGGTGTGGCCTGGGGTCGCTACTGGGGCGCGGTGGCGCACATCCCCTGCCTGCACTTTGAGCTTTGCTACTACTCACCGCTGCAGTGGTGCATCGAACAAGGCTTCGTGCGTTTTGAAGGCGGAGCACAAGGTGAGCACAAGATGGCCCGCGGCCTCATGCCCGTGCCCACTTGTTCAGCCCACTGGATGGCTGACGAGCGCTTTGCCAACGCTGTGGAAGACTTCCTGCAGCATGAAGGGGCAGGCGTGGCGGCCTATGTGGACGAACTGACCGACCGGACGCCGTTCAAACCCTCTGTTTGACACGGCCGATGGGGCGATACCGATCGGCACCCACCGGCACCCACCAATGGGGGAAGTGTTGACGAGGGGGGCAATCGTCACATGGCGCCACTATCCTGCGCGGGCTGATCAAAAACATCGGCGAAAGCTTCAGCCAAAGCAGCGGTTTGGGCCGCTGCCCGCCTCACACACGCAGGACCCCACCCATGTCAAACACACCCTTCAACCGTCGAGATTTCATCGCAGGCTTGGGCGCCTCGGCCCTCACTGTGCACGGCCTGAGCCGCGCGGCCACACCAGTCGATCCAAAAAATGCCTTTGCCTGGGGCGTGGCCAGTGGCGACCCTCTGGCAGACAGGGTCATCATCTGGACGCGCGTGGCACCTGCGCTGGGCGCCAAGGTGTCGGTTTTGTGGGATGTCGCCCTGGATGCGACCTTCAAGAGGATCATTCGCCGTGGCTTGGCCATTGCCAGCACCAGCACCGACCACACCGTGAAGGTCGATGTCGAAGAGCTGCCCGCCAACACTGCCCTGTTCTACCGATTCGTCGCGGCCTGCCAGACCTCGCCCACCGGCCGCACCCGCACCTTGCCACAGGACGATGTCAAGGAAGTCAAGCTGGCCGTGTTCTCATGCGCCAATTACCCTGCGGGCTACTTCAATGCCTATGCCGAAGCAGCCAAGCTGCCAGGGGTGCACGCGGCTTTGCACCTGGGCGACTACATCTACGAGTATGAACGGGGCGGCTATGCCTCGGAGGACGCAGCAGCCCTCAAGCGCGAAGTGCAACCTGCCAATGAACTGCTGGTTCTGGCTGACTACCGCCAGCGCTACGCCCAGTACCGCACCGACCCCGACCTGCAAGCCCTGCACGCCGCCATGCCCTGGATCTGCGTTTGGGACGACCACGAGTTCGCCAACGACGCATGGAAGGCAGGCGCTGAGAATCACACCCCCGCCACCGAGGGCGAGTTCATCGCGCGCCGCGATGCTGCAGCCAAGGCTTATCACGAATGGCTGCCCACCCGCCCGCCGGTGCCCAAGCAGCCCTTGCTGACCTACCGCACCTTCAGTTTCGGCAAGCTGCTGGACCTGCACATGCTGGACACCCGCATCATTGGCCGCGACCAGCAGCTGGATTACGCCAACTACATCACCGCCACCGGCTTGAATGCCGCCGCCTTTGCCGCAGACATGGCCAACCCCGCGCGCCAGATGCTCGGCACCACTCAGTTGCAATGGCTGGGCAAACAGATGGCCCAGGGCAAAGGCTTGTGGACCGTGCTGGGCCAGCAAATCTTGATGGGCCGCATGAACATCCCAGCACCGTTGGTGCTGCGCCAGGTGAGCTTCACCGACTACAGCGCCATGCTGATCAAAGCTCAAACAGCCCCCGGCAGCTTGAGCGCGCAGGAACAAGCGGTTCTGGCCCAGCCCGCCATCCCTTACAACCTCGACGCTTGGGACGGCTATGCCGTGGCCCGCGAGGCCGTGCTGGCCAGCGCCCGGGCGCTGAACAAGAACCTGGTCGTGTTGGCGGGTGACACCCACAACGCCTGGGCCAGCGACCTCAAGGACGCCACTGGCCAACAGGTCGGCGTTGAGTTTGCCACTGCTTCGGTGAGCTCACCTGGGCTGGAAGCCTATTTCCCGGCCGAGAACCCCGCGCAGGTGGCAGCCGGCTTGCAGCAGATCATCGACCCGCTGGTCTATGCCGAGACCGGTAGCCGCGGCTTCATGGTCATCACGGCCACGCCCACCGAATGCCGCAGCGAGTGGTACTACGTCAGCACGATCAAGAGCCGTGCTTACACCACAACCATCGGCAAGCGCCTGCGAACGCTGCCCGGTGCAGGCAAGCGCACGGTGGTGCCTGCCTGACCCAGGAAATCAGGCACCTCACGAGGGGAACGCAGCCCGATAGGCGCCCACACTTGTGTGGGCTGCCGCACCGTCAAGGCATCGGCCAGCCCATAGGCTGGAGGGATGCACCTCGATAAAGCGCCACCACATCTTCGCAGTGATGACGGCGTCACATGAAGCGGCATGCGAACCCAAGGCATGTCGTGCGAATCACCCTTGTGGGGTTCTTCACTGCGCTGGCTGTAGGTCTGATTGCGGGCGAGTGGCTGGGATGGCCCTTCCTGGCTCGGCCTTTAGAGAGGCTGTTGTCGGACACGCTGCAGCGCCGTGTGAGGCTTTCGCCAGGTGCCGCAGATCCGGATGTGCCAGCGAGGGCACTGAAGGTTCACTTCCTGGGTGGCCTGCGATTGGAGGCACCTCAGCTTGAGATTGCCCCCCCCCGCTTGAAGCACCGCACCGCATGTCTTGCTGGCGCGTGATGTGTCTCTCGAGATGAGGTACAGCG
>JBEANX010000412.1:0-3392 GCA_041165245.1 Pseudomonadota bacterium | reverse complement strand
TATGGCAACGCCGAGCGCGCGATTGTGGAAATTGCCCACCGCCTGGCCGCCCGCGAGCCCATCGAGGCCATCACCGATGTGCGCGGCACCGCCTTCATCCGCCGCCGCAACGACCCGACGGCGGAAGGCTGGTTCGAGCTGGATTCGAGCGAAGTGGATTTGCCTGGCCGCATCGACCAGCACGTCAACCCCTACATGGGCATGGCCCAGCAGGCGGCTGAGCAAGGCCAGAGCTGCGCCCTGGAAGAGGCGGGTGAGTTCGACCCCACCAAGCCCAAAGCTCAGTCACCAGCCGGCGCGCAAGCCGACCTGTCAGGCGGCGCCAAGCCCATCCAGATCATCCGCAACGCCGCCAACAACGGCACCGCGGTGGCTGCGGCCAAGCCAGCCCTGCCCGAGCGCAGCGGCAAGATCGCCCTGCCCCCGCGTGATCGCACCGTGATCCGCCTGCCGGCTTTTGAAGCGCTCAAGGACGACCCGGTGCTCTACGCCCACGCCAACCGCGTGCTGCATCTGGAGACCAACCCCGGCAATGCTAGAGCCCTGGTGCAACGCCATGGCGAAGGCCCTGGTGCCCGCGAGATCTGGATCAACCCACCACCCATCCCGCTCACCACGCCCGAGATGGACCTGGTGTTCGACCTGCCCTACGCACGCTCGCCGCACCCCAGTTATGGCGACGCCGTGATCCCCGCGTGGGACATGATCCGTTTCAGCGTGAACATCATGCGAGGCTGTTTTGGCGGCTGCACCTTCTGCTCGATCACCGAGCACGAGGGCCGCATCATCCAGAGCCGCTCGGAAGATTCCGTCATCAAGGAAATCGAAGCCATCCGCGACAGCGTCAAGGGCTTCACGGGCGTGATCTCTGACCTGGGCGGCCCCACGGCCAACATGTACCGCATCGGGTGCAAATCACCCGCCATTGAGGCCGCCTGTCGCAAGCCATCGTGCGTCTACCCCGATGTGTGCTCCAACCTGAACACCGACCACGGCCCGCTCATCAACATGTACCGCCGCGCGCGCAACCTGCGCGGGATCAAGAAGATCTTGATCGGCTCGGGGCTGCGCTATGACCTGGCCGTCAAATCTCCCGAGTACATCCGCGAGTTGGTCACCCACCACGTGGGCGGCTACCTCAAGATCGCGCCGGAGCACACCGAGCAAGGCCCTCTCTCGAAGATGATGAAGCCCGGCATGGGCGCCTACGACCGCTTCAAGCAACTGTTCGAGCAGTTCAGCGAAGAAGCGGGCAAGAAGCAGTACCTCATCCCCTACTTCATCGCGGCCCACCCCGGCACCACCGACGAAGACATGATGCATCTGGCCATCTGGCTCAAGCGCAATGGCTTCAAGGCCGACCAGGTGCAGACCTTCTACCCCAGCCCCATGGCCACGGCCACGGCCATGTACCACTCGGGCCTGAACCCGCTCAAGGGCATCAGCCGCATCGAAGGCCGGGCCGAGCGCGTGGACATCGTCAAGGGCGAAAAGCGCCGCCGCCTGCACAAAGCCTTCTTGCGCTACCACGACCCCAACAACTGGCCCCTGCTGCGCGAAGCCCTCAAGGACATGGGGCGCGCTGACCTGATCGGCAACGGCCAGCACCAGCTGATCCCCACCTATCAGCCAGCCACGGATGGCGGCTACCAAAGCGCGCGCCGCAAGAACTCCACGCAAGCGGGCACCAAGACCTCCGTGGTCACCGTGGGGCGCAACCAGCGTGGTGGTGAGGCCGCGAGCACACCCGTCAAGGCCAGCCAACCGCGCCGTGGGCAACTGCTGACCCAGCACACCGGCTTGCCCCCACGCGAGCAAGGCAGCAGGCCCAAGGCCAACGGCCCGGCGCGCAAAAAACCACGCTGATCGGCAGCTGGAGAGTGCTGGTGACTCAACGCGAGTCATTGGCATTTTTTCGCGTTCTTCGACTTTTCTCTTGGGCATGGGCTGGACGGGGTGCAGATGCGCTGCCCTGAACCTCAAGCCTGAACCCGCTTGGACGATAAACCGGCTGAAGAGGGCCGCGAGCCCGCTTGCGTCACGCCGCACCTGCGCCGACAAGGCCAGCCCCGCGTGACTCCGTGGGTCGAAGCAGTCCATGGCCAAGCACTTTTCCAGGCAGGAATCGGGCACATGCTTCAGCCCGAGCTTTGAGAGGTTGGCCATGAAGAACACGTTGCGCTCGATGAAGCTTTGGCAAAAGTTCACCGTGCTGGGGGTCCTTTCCACCGTGATGTGTGCGGTGCCACTGCACAAAGTGATCGAGGCCCGAAACGGCGAAATCAGCGCTGCAAAAGCAGAGCATTCAGGGGTTGCGCCTGTCAGAGCCATCGTGGTGCTGACGCGCTCCTTGCAACACTTGCGGGACGTGGCGGTGCAAGCACGCTCGGGAGCTGCAGGCGCCAGCGCCGAGCGCCGCAACGTCGAGAGCGACATCCAGTCGCAGCTGGTGGCCCTCACCAAACAACTCACCGATCTCGGCCACACCAAAGCGGCAGAACTGGCTCGCGCCTTCAAGGGAGATCTGGAGCGCACCTCACTGATGCCCACCGGCACCGCCGATGCAGGTGCCATGGCCTTCAAGGGCGAATCGGCCTTGATCGCCAACGCACTGAAACTGCTCGACACGGAGGCCGATGTCTCCAGCCTTTCGCTGGACCCTGTCGCCGAGAGCTACTACCTGGTCACAACGAGCACCGATCACCTGGCTCGCTTGGCCGAAGCCCTGGCGGTGACCCAATCACAAGCACTCGCCCAGCTGTCAGCCAACGGTGCGGCCAATGTGTCGGGGCAAGCCAGGCTGGAGACCAGCGCCGAGAATGCGCGCTACTTGCAAGGCCGCGCCTTTGCCCAGATCGACAAGGCGGTGGAGGTGGCCCCAGCACTGAAATCAACGCTGGCATCCAGTGGGGACGCAGACAAAGCCGTTTCCAGCTATTTGGCACTGGTCGCCCAAATCAACCGTGGCAGCAGCAAAGCGCAGGCCGATGAACTGATTCGCAGCAGCAAAACCGCGCTGGATGCGCAGTACAAATTGCTGGACGACACGCTCAACACCTTGGACACCATGCTCACCGCACGCGTGAACGACACCGAACAGGCACGCAGCCGTTTGCTCGCCTTGATTGCTGCGCTGGGTGCGCTCTCGGTGGGCCTTGGCATTGCCATCACCCGCTCGGTCACACGGCCGCTGAGCCGTGCCGTTGAAGCAGCCAATGCCGTGGCACGCGGCGACCTGGCGCACGAAATCGCAGACACCGGCCGAGACGAAGCAGGCGCGCTGCTGGATTGCCTGCGCCAGATGCAAACGAACCTGCAGCAGCGCAAGCTGATCGATGAACAGCAAATGGCCGAGACCGATGCGCGCAGCCAGCAGGCCAAAACCGTGGCGG
>JBEANX010000411.1:0-3068 GCA_041165245.1 Pseudomonadota bacterium | reverse complement strand
CACGCGCGCATGGACCTGCCCGCGCGTTCGGTCAAGCTGGTGCAAGGCCGAAACCGCGCCGAATTGCAAATCAAGGCCACCTGGGCACACCAGCACCCACGCACGCTGCACTTGCTGCAGGAAGAATCACAGAAGTGGGTGCGCCAGGGTGACCGCGCCTTGGTGATCCAACTGGTGGACTGAGGGCACTGCCCTCCCCTCACACCGCACCCACATCAGGGCGTTGGCACGGCCTTGCGGTAGACCTTGCCCCACAAGGGGTGGCCCGCCTCGCTCTTGCTGAGCACAAAGGCGGGGTCGGCCTGCCTGGCAGCCTTGAAGGCCGCTGCACACAAGCTCTCACGCTTGCTGGTGCAATAGATGAAGGCCAAGTACTTGTGGGCCGCTGCACGGTCGGGGCCTAGCATGAGCCCCTGCTGCAAAGACAGCTTGAGTTGCGTTTCAGCCTCTCCATATTGCGCTGCCTGGTAGAGCTTGACGCCTTGTGCCAGGGCCGCCTCGCCCGGGGCAGCGATGCGCTCGGGCGGCGCTTCGACCTTGGGCGCGGGGGGCTCAGGCGGAGGCGGTGTGGCACAGCCCTGCAGGGCCAAGGTGAACGTCAAGGTCAAGGGCAAGACCAGGCCCATGGCGAGTGCCACAACAGGGTGGCGGGCATGCTGAAGAGCACGCATGCGGAACGCAGAAAACATCATGATCAAAACGCGTGAGTCACGCTGGCGGATTGTCCGGGCTTGACCTCGATGGTCTGGCTGTGAGGCGCTGAATCGCCATTGCGAATGGTGATGAGGTGCTTGCCCACAGGCAGGCTCAGTTGCGTCAAGGGTGGCGCCACGCCCACCGCTTTGCGGTTCACATAGACCTCACCCCAAGGGCTGATGGCCAGCTTGACCACGCCTTTGAGCAGGGGTTTGGGCTGGGGCTTCGGGGACGCTTCAGCCGTGGCCACGGGGCCCGACGCCAAGGGGCTTGAGACGGGCACCACAGGCAACACAGAAGGCCCCGACACAGCTGGCACGGCGGCACCCGAAGCAGCCATCACGGCCGATGAGGCCTGCGGGTCAGGTTGCGCAGCAGCTGAAACAGACGCGGCCGCCGGTGCTGGCAATTCTGACGCAACGGGTGCGACAGGCAGTGTGGTTTGCACAGCCACAGGAGCAGGCACCGATGCCACCTGCGATGCCGCAGGTGGACGCACCTTCCCCGGCAATGGGTTGGCCTGCGCCACAGCCACATCGGGCGCGCGATTCATGGCAGACCACAGCTGCCAGCCCCCCACACTCACCAAAAGCACGCTCACCACGCCTGCGGCCACCAGAGCGGGCTTGAAGCCCACACCCCGCGGCAGGCCCACAAAACCATCACCCTGCAGCGCAGCCGGCTCGGTGGGCAATTCGGCCGTGCTCACAGGCTTGGCCTTGGGCTGAGGCTTCTCGCCACCTTCTTTGGGAGGCAGCGCTTGCGCAGGTGCATCGGCCTGGCCATCAAGCCAATCGCGCAACTCTTGCGAGAGCGTTCGCGCTGAACGCGTGCGCTGCACCAGGTCACGAGCCATGGCGCGCGCGGCGATGTCCGACAGCGCCTTGGGCACCTCGGGGTTCACCTCGTAGGCAGGCTTGGGCGTCTTGTTGAGCACCGACTGATGGATCTCGTCCAGGCTGTTGCCACCAAAGGCTCGGCGGCCTGCCAGCAACTCATACAGCACCACGCCCAATGCATAGACATCGGCACGGCGATCCACTGGATCGCGGCGCACCTGCTCGGGTGCCATGTAATAGGGCGAGCCCCCGACCAGTTCGCCAAAGCGGCTCAAACCCTCGTCTGCAGACTCTGCACCGGCTTGGCGCAAACGCGCGATGCCGAAATCAAGCACGCGCGGCTGGGTTCGCCCGACCATGAAGATGTTGGCCGGTTTGATGTCGCGGTGGATCACGCCCTTGTGGTGGGCGTAAGAAAGCGCATCGGCCACACGGCGCACAATGAGTGCCGCTTGGGGTGGGGTGGGCCGCCAGCCAATGGCCAGCAACTGGCGCAAGTCTTTGCCGCGCAGCAACTCCATGGCGATGTAGGCACCTTGCGCACCAGCGCCCGCGTCGTACACGGTGACGATGTGCGGGTGGCTCAAGCTGCCTGCCGCCTTGGCTTCGTTCATGAACAAGGCGTTGAACTGCTCGCGGTCTGACTCAGGCAGGTTGACCTGCAAGGTCTTGATGGCGATCAAGCGTGATAGCAGCGGGTCATGCGCGGCATACACCGTGCCCAAACCACCTTCGCCGATGCAGTGCTTCAGCGCATAACGCCCCACGTGCCCAATGGTGGGCAGCAACTCAGGCGACACTTGATCACGGTCGGACAGGTCAGGCTCAGGCAGCGGACGCGACGCGGTCGCGGCCTGATGGTCGTCCTGATCCAGGGCCACGGGTTGCGTGGCCTCTTCCTCGTCGTGCGGCGTCAAGCGAAACCTCCTGGTGGCGGCGCTGTCGCCCAGTGGCCTCAGCCCCGGTTGGAACGGTAGGCCTTGACCTCGTCGGGGCGCAGCAGTGGGGCGAGGTGGTCAAGCACACCATTGACGTACTTGTGGCCGTCGGTGCCGCCGAAACTCTTGGCAAGTTCCACCGCCTCGTTGATGGCGACTTTATACGGCACATCCAGGCAATGGGCCAGCTCATAAGCGCCCACCCAAAGCACAGCGTGTTCAACGGGCGACAACTCGGCGAGCGGGCGATCCACGAACTTCAGCAAGCTCGCGTCCAGCGATTCGCGCTGGGCCACACATCCATGCAGCAAAGCATCGAAGTGGCCGCGGTCGCACTTGGCGAAATCATCGAGCTCACGCAGGTGGTTCTCGATGGAGGAAGTTTCACGTGGGTTGAGCTGCCACTCGTACAAGCCTTGCAGCGCAAACTCACGCGCGCGGCGGCGGGCCGACTTGGTGCGATCGCGCGGGGGCGCGGGCTTGCGCGGTTCGGCTTGGGGGGTGTTGTTGGTGTTGTCCACGACGTCGTTCACAGCAGCTCGTCCAGCAGGTTGGCCATTTCGACAGCCACTCGCGCGGCGTCCTTGCTCTTGTC
>JBEANX010000410.1:0-3920 GCA_041165245.1 Pseudomonadota bacterium | reverse complement strand
TGGGGCGCATGCAAAACGTGATGCCATCGGGCGTGGCCATCCAGCGCAAGCACGAGTGGCCCAGCGTCGAAGCAGCCCGCACGCACTTTGAAATCAAAGACAAGTTCGCGGCCTTTCACCCACGGGTGCTGAGCGATTACCTCACCCACGGCCTGGCCGCGCGCCCTGACCAGACCACGGTGACACTCACCTTCCGCCGCGAGGTCGAGGCCCACATCTACAACACCATGCCGCACCGCCTGGCGCATGAGTTCAGGCGCAAGGCCTTCCGCTGCCCCATCGCCTTCATCGGTGGGCGCCAATCGATGGAGTTGCGCAAGGTGGGCCTGGGCGGCACGCGCCAGTTGTTTGGTTCGCAGATGTCCTGGATCGAGGGCACGCACCTCTATCCTTTTGAACAACCTGAACTCACGGCGCAAGAGGTGCTCAAATGGCTGCAACAATTCAGCCAGCATCGACAGGCAGCTTGAGGAAGATGTGAACGCCAAGGCCCCACTGGAGCGAGACACCCCGATCCCCTTCGTCACCGTCACCAATTGGGTGCGGTCGGCGACGCTGTGCGGCTTTCAGATCGAACCCATCTTCCGCGAGGCCGGGCTGGACCTGGGCACCTTGCACCCCACCGAGGCCACCATCACGGTGGACGCCATGCGCCTGGTCATGGAGCGCTGCGTCGAGGCCGCCCAGCAGCAAGACAGCCACCTGCACTTCCCCCAGGTGCTGGGCGAGACCTTCGCGTTCGAATACCTCTCGGACATCGAAACCTTCATCACCACCAGCCCCACGCTCCGGGCGGCCAGCCCCGCGCTGTCGTGGCTCCCCAGCCTGATCAACCCCTTCATGTCGCTCACGCTGCACGAACACGGCCAACAGGCCAGGTTGCTGCTCAGCTTTGAGCATGAAGACGCCTCGCCCGAGTTCACCTGGCACTTTGCCGAATCGGTGTTCGTGACCTTCTGCAAGTTCGCCCGCTTGATGCTGGGCGAGCCACTTGGCCAGGGCGAGATCACCTTCCAGCATGAGCGCCCCGATGGCTCGCCCGAATGGGCCAACGCCCTGGGTCTGCCCATCCGCTACGGGCAAAGCGTCAATGCCATCTGGTTCGACCGCCATGTGATGGACCGCCCCCTGCGCGGCGCCCTGCCCTCGCTGCACCAGGCCGCAGGCCAACGCGTGGCATCGCAAATGTCACAACTGCTGAACCCCCCAGGCAGTACCCGGTCACCCAGCCAGGACACCCACAGCCTGAGCGCCCAGATCGAAGCGCGCCTCACACGCCAGCCCGCCTTGCTGGGCCAAGGCATCGAGGCGCTGGCCGCTGACCTGGGCCTGCACCCGCGCACCCTGCAGCGCCGCCTGCGTGAAGAGGGCCAGCAGCACTCAGGCATCGTCAACCAAGTGCGCCACAAACTGGCCCTGCAATGGCTCAAGCACAGCCCCGAGAGTGTCGAAGACATCGGCGAGCGCCTGGGCTTTGCCGACCGGCGCAGCTTCAGCCAGGCCTTCACCCGGTGGCAAGGCGTCAGCCCCAGTGAGTTCCGACGCCAGGGTAATCCCTGAAGACACTTGTCGTTGAAACTTACGCGCTGTCGTGAGCAGGTCTAGCTGAGGCAAGCCCCCTTGCCTACAGTCAGGACCCATGATGCGCGAACTTTCCACACCTCAGACTGACACCTCACCAGCAGGCCCGGCCATCGTGCCGCGTGAGAAGCTGGATTTCGGCCTGGGCGACACCCACACCGACATCGCCCGCTACTGGCTGGACCAGGACCCGTTCAAGACCCGCTTCTTTGACGCGATGTCCACGCTCTTCCCCGTGGGTGAGCGCTTCTTCATCACCTGCGTGCGTGATTTCCGCGATCAGGTGACCGACCCGCACCTGCTGCAAGAGATCAAAGATTTCACCCGCCAGGAAGGTCAGCACGGCATCGTGCACACGCAATACAACGACCGCCTGCAAGCGCAGGGCGTGCGCGTGGACATGATCCTCAAGGGCCAGGAGCAGCGCCTGTTTGGCATGCTGCGCAAGCGCCTGCCGCGTGAGTTCACGCTGGGCATCACGGCCGCGGCCGAGCACATCACGGCCATCATGGCCGACGCCTTCGTGCAGCGTGCCGAGATCATGCATGGCGCCGATGAGCGCATGCGCGCTGTCTACACCTGGCACGCCATGGAAGAGATGGAGCACAAGGCCGTGGCCTTTGACGTGCTCACCCAAGTGGCCAAGGCTTCGTACTTCACGCGCGCCATGTCCATGATCATGGTGACACTGCTCTTTCCCTTCCACACCTTCCGCATCATGCGGCACATGCTGCAGGTCGATGGTTTCTCGCGCTGGGAGCGCACCAAGATCTGGGCCAAGGGCCTGTGGTGGCTCTACAAGCCCGGTGGCCTCTTCATGCCGCTGGCATTTCGCTACTTTGAATACCTCAAGCCGGGCTTTCACCCGTGGGATCACAAGGCCGTCGAGAGTTATGAGCCCTGGCTGGAGTTGATGCAGCGCACCACCCCCGTGGATGCCTCCAACCAGTTGATGGCCCGCCTGGCCGCCGAGCAAGGCCTGGCCTGATCAGGCCGAGGCACGACAAGACACCACGCACACTCCTCGCACACTAGGCACACACCATGAGCAATCACCAAGCCATTGTTCCCCGCGAAAAGCTCGATTTCGGCCTGGAAGGCGACATCCCCAAATACTGGTTCGGGGGCGACGCCTTCAAGTCACGCTTTTTCGACGCCATGTCCACCATCTTCCCGGAGGGCGAGCGCTACTTCATCAGCTGCGTGCGCGATTACCGCGACCAAGTGACCGACCCCGTCATGCTGCGCGACATCAAGGACTTCATGCGCCAAGAAGGCCAGCATGGCATCGTCCACACGCAATACAACAACCGCCTAAAGGCCCAAGGCATTGACGTTGACATGCTGGAAGGCCGCCTCAAGCACCTACTGTTCGGGGTGCTGCGCAAGCACATGCCCGCCAAGGTCACGCTGGCCGACACCGCAGCCTCAGAGCACATGACGGCCATCATGGCCCACGGCTTCTTCGAGCGCAAAGAGGTGCTGGAGCAGGCTGACCCGCGCATGCGCGCCATGTACGCCTGGCACGCCATGGAAGAGATCGAGCACAAGGCCGTGGCCTTTGACGTGATGCAGAAAGTCGCGAAGGTGGGCTACCTGCGCCGGGTCGCCGCCATGGCGGTGGTGACCATCGCGTTCAACATCCAGGCCCTCCTGATCACGCGCTACATGCTCAAGGTCGATGGTTTTTCGATGTGGCAGCGGGCCAAGCTGTTTGCCAAGGGCCTGGCTTGGATCTTCGGGCCTGGCGGCCTGTACATGCCCATCTTCAAGCACTACATCCAGTACTACAAGCCCGGCTTTCACCCCTGGCAGGGCGGCCAGATGCACAGCTACCAGACCTGGCTGGACACCTTCAACCGCACGGGAGATCCGATCCTGGCCGGTGAGGCGCTGCACGCTGCGGGCGTCTGAGGCCAGTCCGTTTTCTCCTTGTTCTTTGCATCGCTCTTTTTTTGTTCTTCCTCTCCACCTTCTGCTGATGCAGCCCAGGCGCCCCGCGCTTGTGTGACGCACCATGGCAAAGAGGCCCCTCGGGGCCTCTTTTTTTCGTCTGCGCGGGGCCTGAAAAAGGCCCCTGGGTGATCAGCCGATCAACCCGCCGCGCGCTTGCTCAGGATCTCAAACGCGGGCAGCGTCTTGCCTTCCAGCACTTCCAGGAAGGCGCCGCCACCGGTGGAGATGTAGCTCACTTGCTGTTCGATGCCGTACTTGGCAATGGCAGCCAGGGTGTCGCCACCACCGGCAATGCTGAAGGCGCTGGATTCAGCAATCGCGCGGGCCACCACTTCGGTGCCGTGCGAGAAGGCGTCGAACTCGAACACGCCCATGGGGCCGTT
>JBEANX010000409.1:0-13070 GCA_041165245.1 Pseudomonadota bacterium | reverse complement strand
AACGGTGGTGTGCAGGTGCTGATGAGCGGCCTGGACATCGAGCGCGCCGTGCTGGCAGCCGGCCCCATTGGCATCATGCAAGCCGTGATGGACCAAGTGCTGCCCTATGTGCATGAGCGGCGCCAGTTCGGCCAGGCCATCGGCGAGTTCCAGCTCATCCAGGCCAAGTTGGCCGACCTGTACACCACCCTGCAAGCCGCCCGCTGCTTTGCCTACACGGTGGGCAGAAACCTTGACGAAGCGGGGGAAGCGAACGCTCGCGTTTACCGCAAAGACTGCGCCTCACTCATCTTGTGGTGCGCGGAGAAAGCCACGTGGATGGCCAACGAGGGCATCCAGATCCATGGCGGCAATGGGTACATCAACGACTACCCGTTGGGCCGCCTGTGGCGTGATGCCAAGCTTTATGAGATTGGCGCGGGCACGTCGGAGATACGCCGCATGCTGATTGGTCGGGAGCTGTTTGCGCAAAGCGCTTGACCGCCGCTTTGAGAGCGCTTGACCAGCGCCCCGTCGTGCCCAGGTCTCAGGCGCTCAGCGCTTGGGCTCTTGGCGGGCCCACAGCTGCTCACGCAGGCGCTGGACAAAACGTTCGCGGTTGAAGCCGCAGCGAGCGGCTTCGTCAGAGGCCGACACGGCCGCCTGCTGGGGGCGCACTTGCTCAGACACAAAGGCCTGCAGGTCGTTCAGGTGGCCGTACCAACGGGCGCGGGACAGCGTCTGCGCGGCGCAGGACAGCTCGTCCGGGTTGCGGCGCTGAAACTCAGCCCAGGCCCCGGGGTTGAATCGACCGTGCTGGGTGGCACAAAAAGCCAGAAGTTTTTGCTCGGTGAAGCGGTTCATGGAGGGTCAACATTCAGTGGTGACCCCTGCTCAACGCACGTCAGCGGTGCGCGGATGACGCACCACACCGGGCTGATCCCTCAAACAGAGGGTTTTTTCGAGCGACTGTGCGAAAAACTCCGCAAAAACGGACGATTTGGGGGCGTGCGTTGGGCTCGGCGCCCCAAAACGGCCCTTCCTTGAGCCAAATCAGTCCAGGGCCTGGGCCACGCCCAGCAGCGCCGGCGAGACCTCCGCACCAATGACGTACACCGGCATGGGCCGCACAAAAGCCGACAAACGGCCCTTGTCGTCAAAGCGCTCGCGGAAGTCCGACAAATCCAGCCAGTGGCCCAAGCGCGGCACGATGCCGCCACCGATGTAGATGCCACCGCGCGCGCCCAGCATCAAGGCCAAGTCACCCGCCACGCTGCCCAACCAGCCGCAAAACGTGCTGAGCACCGCTTCGCACAGGGGGTCAACACGGGCCAGCGCGGCCTCGACGATCTGCGCGGCCGAGGGCGTGGGTACCTTGCGAGGCTCGCCACGCACGGCGACCATGGCTTCGTACAGGTCGCTCAAACCGGGGCCCGAGAGCACGCGCTCGACGGAAACACGGCCAAAACGGCTGCGCAGGTGCGCCAGGATGTCGGCCTCCAGCCCGTTCGTGGGGGCCAGGCCGATGTGACCGCCCTCGCCTTCCAGCGGTGCCCACCGGTTGCCGCAGGGCACCAGGCCGCCCATGCCCAGACCAGTGCCAGCGCCCAGCAGGCCGATGGCTTTGCCAGGCACAGGGGCCTGGCCGCCCACCTGCCGCAACTCGTGCGGCTTGAGCAAAGGGATGGCCAGGGCCAAGGCCGTGAAGTCATTGATGACGACGAACTGCTCCAGGCCCAACGCGGCTTGAACACCTGCGATGGAAAAGCCCCAGTGGTGGTTGGTCATCTGCACCCAGTCACCAAAGACCGGGTTGGCAATGCCCATGGCGCAACGGCGGGGCGTGCCACGGCCAGCCCCATCGAGGTAATGGCGCATGGCTGCCTCGATGCTGTCGAAATCCGCGCAACGCAGGGTCTGGATGTGCTCCAAGGGTGCGTTTGGCCCGGCCTGCCAGGCAAAGCGCGCATTGGTGCCGCCCACGTCGGCCAGCAATCGGGTGTCAGCTGCGGTGCTCATGTCGGCGTTCAAAGGGTGGCTTGAATGCGGGCCTCGGTTCGGGCATCGAAAAGATGCACGTCCAGTTCAGGCCAGCTCAGGCGCACGGCATCGCCCACCGCATGCTCGACACGGCCCGGCACGCGCACCACCAGCGAGCCCGCTTCGGTGTCGACATAGGCATAGGTCTCGGGGCCAGTGGGCTCGATCATGCGCAACGTACCGCGCAGACCTTCGCTGGCAAAGCGCAGCGCTTCGGGGCGCAGTCCATAGACCACCTCTGTCACACCGCTGGCATGCAAGGCCGCCACGTCAGCAGCGCTCACAGGCAAAGACACGGCACCCGCTTGCAAGCCCGTGCCTTGGCGCTGGGCCGTGATCACGTTCATCGATGGCGAACCGATGAACTGCGCCACGAACAGCGTGGCGGGGCGGGTGTAGATGTCGTCGGGCGTGCCCAGTTGCTGCACGATGCCATCGCGCATCACGGCGATGCGGTCGCCCAAGGTCATGGCTTCGACCTGATCATGCGTCACGTAGACCGTGGTGGTCTTGGTGCGCTGGTGCAGCAGCTTGATCTCGGCACGCATCTCGACACGCAGCTTGGCGTCGAGGTTGGAGAGCGGCTCGTCAAACAAAAAGAGCGCCGGGTTGCGCGACAAGGCACGGCCCATGGCCACGCGCTGGCGTTGGCCGCCCGAGAGCTGGCCGGGCTTGCGGTCCAGCAGGTGCTCGATCTGCAAGGTCTTGGCCACGCGCTGCACGGCGGCCTGGCGCTCGGCCTTGGGCACCTTGCGCATCTCCAAACCAAAGGCGATGTTCTCGGCCACGTTCATGTTGGGGTAGAGCGCGTAGCTCTGGAACACCATGGTGATGTCTCGGTCCTTTGGGGGCGCGTGGGTCACATCGCGATCACCAATGAGGATCTGGCCCGAACTGGGCGAATCCAGGCCCGCGATCATCGACAGCAGCGTGGATTTGCCACAGCCCGACGGGCCCACCAGGATGAGGAACTCGCCCTTGTCGACTTCGATGTCGATGGACTTGAGGATGTCTTGCGCGCCATAGCTCTTGCGCACTTGTCGGATGGAGAGGGCTCCCATGAGAATTCCTTTCAGCCTTTGACGGCACCGGCCGTCAGGCCACGCACGAAGTATTTGCCTGCCACCACATAGATGAACAAGGTGGGCAGGCCAGCGATCATGGCGGCGGCCATGTCCACGTTGTTTTCCTTGACCGAACTCGAGGTGTTGGCCAGTTTGTTCAGGCCCACGGTGATGGGCTTGGAGTCGGTGCTGGAGAACACCACGCCAAACAGGAAGTCGTTCCAGATCTGGGTGAACTGCCAGATCAAGGTCACAACCAAGATGGGCGTGGACAGCGGCAGCACGATGCGAAAGAAGATGCGCCAAAAGCCCGCCCCATCGAGCATCGCGGCCTTGATCAACTCATCAGGCAGGCCCTTGTAGTAGTTGCGAAAGAACAGCGTGGTGCTGGGCAAGCCGCACAGCACGTGGACCAGGCACAGGCCCCAGATGGAGCTGGCCAGGCCCAGCGTGCCCAGCACTTGCGACATGGGCAACAGGATCACTTGCATGGGCATGAACACGCCAAACAGCATCATGGCAAACAAGGTCTCGCTGCCACGAAAGCGCCACTTGCTCAGCACATAGCCGTTGATGGCCCCCAGGGTGGTAGACACCAACACCGCAGGCAGCACCATGAGCACCGAGTTCCAGAAGTAAGGCTTGAGGCCGCTGCAATCGGTGCCCGTGCAAGCACCTGACCAGGCCTTGACCCAAGCCTCCACATTCGGCGCATGGGGCAAGGTCAGCAAGCTGCCGTTGCGGATCTCTTCCATGTCCTTGAAGGAGGTGGTGAGCATCACGTAAAGCGGCGCCAGGAAGAAGCCGGCCATGCCCAGCAACACGGCCCACAGCAGGAAGCGCGTCCAGTCAAAACTTCTCATCGCTCGGCCCTCAGTTCGCTGTACAGGTAAGGCACCACGATGGCGGCCACGGTGGCCAGCATCACGGTGGCCGAGGCCGCACCGAGGTTGATCTGGCCACGTGTGAAGGCCATGGAATACATGTAGGTGGCAGGCGTGTCGGTGGCAAAGCCAGGGCCACCGGCGGTGAGCGCCATGACCAAATCAAAACTCTTGATGGCGATGTGCGAGAGCACCATCACCGTGGAGAAAAACACCGGCCGCAAGCTGGGGATCAGGATGCGCCAGTAGATTCGGGGGGTGGAGGCGCCATCAAGCTGCGCCGCCTTAAGGATGGCGTCATCAATGCCACGCAAGCCCGCCAGGAAGAGCGCCATCACGAAGCCCGCGCTTTGCCAGATGCCGGCAATGGCCACGCAGTAGATGGCGCGCTCGGGGTCAATCACCCAGTCAAAGCGGAAGTCGGCAAAGCCCCAGGACTGCACCATGTGCTCGATGCCCAGGCCGGGGTTGAGCATCCACTTCCAGGCCGAGCCCGTGACGATGAAACTCAGCGCCATGGGGTAGAGGTAGATGGTGCGCAGCACGCCTTCGGCGCGGATCTTCTGGTCCAGCAAGATGGCCAGCAGCAGGCCCACCACCAGCGAGCCGCCGATGAACAAAGAGGCAAAGACCACCAGGTTCCAGGCCGAGGTCAAAAAGCGCTCGCTCTCAAAGAGCTGGCTGTAAGCCTCCAGGCCAACGAACTCGTAATTGGGCAAAAGGCGTGAGGCCGAGACGGAGAAATACCCGTTCCAGGCGATCAGGCCGTAGATGAAAAGAAAGGCAATGACAAAGGAAGGCGCCACCACCAGGCGAGGCAGCCAATCCACGCGAGGCTTGGAGTGAACGGCCCGAGGGGGCGATGAAACAAGGGAGCTCATGGGGTGCACCAGGGTTGAAAAGTGCTCAGCGACCTGGCCACTTGTGGCGGCCAGATCGCGAAGGTCAGCCCTCGAGCCAGGCAAGGCTCAAGGGCTGACAGGCATGCAGGCTTACTTCACCTTGGCCGCAGCGACCAGCTTCTTGAGGGTCTCTTCAGCGGTGGCCTTGTCGCTGTTCCAGAACTGAGAGATCACGTCCTGGATGGCGCCTTGCGCTGCCGATGGCACGGCCATGCCGTGGGCGATGGAGGGCACCAGGGAGCCGGCCTTGCCGCTGTCGACGAAGTCCTTGGACGACAGCTTGGCGCAGGCGTCGAACTTGTCCAGGTTCATGTTCAGGCGAACAGGGATCGAGCCCTTGTTCAGGTTGAACAGCTCTTGGAAGTCGGTCGACATCAAGGTAGAGGCCAGGTCACGCTGGGCCTTGACCTTGCCAGCATCCTTGAGCTGGAACATGGCAAAGCTGTCCACGTTGTAGGTGAAGGACTTGGCGCTGCCAGGGGCGGCCACGCATTCGAAGTCCTTGCCCGGCACCTTGCCTGCGGCAATGAACTCGCCCTTGGCCCAGTCGCCCATCAGCTGCATGCCGGCTTCACCACGGATCACCAGGGCGGTGGTCAGGTTCCAGTCGCGGCCAGGGGAGTTCTTGTCGGTGTAGGACTTGACCTTCTTGAAGGTCTCCAGCACTTCCTTCATCTTGGCGCCGCCCAAGGTGGCGGGGTCCAGCTGAACCAGGGCCTTCTTGTAGAACTCAACACCCCCCAGGCCCAGGGCCACGCTCTCGAAGGTGGTGAAGTCTTGCCAGTTCTGGCCACCGTGGGCCACGGGGATGATGCCGGCCTTCTTCAAAGCCTCCGCCGCCACGAAAAACTCTGGCCAGTTGGTGGGCACCTTGGCGCCGGCCTTCTTGAAGGCTTCGGGGTTGACCCACAGCCAGTTCACGCGGTGCACGTTCACGGGTGCAGCGATGTAGTGCCCCTTGTACTTCAAGCCTGCAGCAATGGGCGCTGGCAACAGGCTGTCCCACTTTTCAGCGCCAGCGACGTCGTCCAGGTTGGTCAGCACACCTTCCTTGGCCCACTCTTGCAGCGAGGGGCCCTTGATCTGTGCGGCGGCTGGGGCATTGCCCGAGACCACGCGGGACTTGAGCACGGTCATGGCCGAATCACCGCCACCACCGGCGACTGCGAAGTCCTTCCAGGTGTGGCCCTTGGCCTTGAGGGTGTTGGCCAGGGCTTGCGCGGCCTTGGCTTCACCGCCAGAGGTCCACCAGTGCAGCACTTCGACTTCACCGGCGAAGGCGCTGCCGGCCAGGCTCAGGGCCAGCGCGGCGGCGGCTTGGGCCACAGCGCCCGTCACGGTCAGGGGGCGAAATTGCAGGGTCGATTTCATGAAGCTTCCTTGAGATCTGCGAGGCCGGTGCGCAGGTGGCGCATCGCCTGTCGTTCACGGGGAGGGTCGGCTGCTGGGCCCGCGGCCCAGGCAGCCTGAAGTGTCAACCCAAGGCCTGCTCACACAGGCTTTGGGTGAGGGCATGATGCCCAAGGTCGATCAGAACCACACTTCCAGTTGCACGCCGTAGCTGGTGCCCGAGGTCTTGCCATCGGCAATGCCCGTGAGGCTGCTGTTGTTGCCGGTGGTGCCATTGGCCGCGTTGTAAGCCGCGTTGGCTTGCTCGTTGGCGGCAGTGTTCCACTTGGCCTTGGTCATGTAAAAGCGCAATTCAGGGCGGCTGAACAAGGCTTCGCCGGTCGACAAGGTCGGGGCGATGGTGAACTTGGTCAGGTTGGCCGACTTGCCACCCTTGGGCTTGACACCGTCGATGCCCAGGTCAGCCAGCAGCTTGAAGTTGCGGGTGAAGGCATACGACACACGGCCACCCAGCGAAGTGATGGTGCTGTCGCCAGCGTCCGACTTGTTCGACTGGTACATGGCAATGGCTTGCGTGCCGATCTGCTTGGTGATCTGCGCTTGGAAGCCATCGGCGATGCGGAACTTCTTGACGTCGCTGCCATCGGCCAGGCCACCGAAGTTGCCGGTCAGGCCCGCCGAGCCGGTGGACATCTGCAGCCACAGGTTGTTCGAACCATTCAGCACCTTGTTCTGGGTGTGGCGGATGCTCAGGCCCGTGCCGGTCTTGCCACCGTCGAAATCGCCCTTGGTCAGGGTCAACACGGCGTTGAGGGTGCCATCGGTGTTGACGGGCACATCACGCAGCCAGGCGTTCAAACGGTTGCCGGGTTGCTGCTTGCCAGCGACCTTGGCGGTCTTGTCGTCGGCGCGGTAGTAGGCCAGGTCCAGCTTGCCGCCCAGGGCGTCGATCTGGGCGCCAGCGCCCGTGCCGTCCAGTTGCTCGAAGAACTTGTCGACGATGTGCACGTCAGCACCACGGTGGTAGCGCTTGCCACCCCAGAAGCTGGCGCCAGGTGCGAAATCCAGGCCCGACATTTCCAGGTACATCTGGGCGGCCGAGAACTTGGCGTCACCCGCGTCGCTGGAGTTGGGGTTGTAGATGGCGGGCATCAGGATGGCCTTGAAGACCTCGCCCGTGGCTTGCTTGACGGTGCCGGTGAACAGGAACTCACCATAGAGCTCGCACTCATTGCCCAGGCGGTACTTGAACTCAGCGCCCGTCAGTTGGTAGCAAGCGCGGTTGCTGCCCTTGCTGGCGGCTTGAGGGCCGGCGCGGAAGTAGCCACCGTAGTCGAAACCGACCTCAGCGGAGGCGGGCAGGGCCAGGGCTGCGCCCAGAACCACGGGCAGGGCGCGAGAGAGGGTCTTGATCATCATGTTGTCTCTTCGTCAGTGAGTGGAAGGGGGTTCCCGTTGCGTCCGCAAAAGCGAAGACTGCGGCGGGTGACGAAGTATTAACATTTACTTAACGCAACATATCGGGATGAGTTCCCATTGCAAAGTTTCCGAAAGATTGCTACGTGCGGGCGCACAGACGCGCGCTCCGACAGTCAGGCAGCGAACTTGAACCCACCTGGGGAAAACACTGAGCGTTAAGGATGCGTGGCGACAACGCCCCGCCCCGCCCTGCACACAGCAGCGCCAAACCTCAGCGGTGGCGTGGGAAGGAAAGCCTCACGCCCAAGCCATGCGGTGAGCGCTGAGCCAAGCTCACGCGGCCCTGGTGGCGTTCGACGATTTCCTTGACGATGGCCAGCCCCAAACCACAGCCCGAGCCCTCGTGCGTGGCACGGTAAAAGCGCTCGAACACGGCCTCGTGGTGCTCGGCGGCCAAGCCAGGGCCGGTGTCGTCCACCTGCACATAGACCTCGTCAGCATGGTCCAAATCAGCGCCCATGCACACCGTGACTTCGCTGCCCTTGCCCGCATAGCGAATGGCGTTGTCGATCACGTTGGAGAGCGCCTCGCGCACCATCACGGCGTTGCCCTCCAGCATCAAAGGGCCCACGGGGTGAGCCTCCAAGCATTCGGCCAGCCCCAAGTCGACACCGGCTTGCAAGGCGCGGGGCACCATCTCTGCCGTGAGTTCGCTGACCAGCTTGCACAAGTCAAACCGGCTGCGGCCCATGGCATTGGTCGACTCAGGTTCGGCACGCGCCAGGGTGAGCAACTGGTTGACCAAATGGGCGCTGCGTGTGGCGCTTTCGTGCACGCGGCTCAGGCGGGCCTTGAGCTCCGGGTCGGCCGTCTCTTTGAGGGCCAGTTCGGTCTGGCTTTTGAGGCCTGCCAGGGGCGTTCGAAGCTGGTGCGCAGCGTCAGAGATGAAGCGCCGCTGGCCCACCACGCTCTCTTGCACGGCGGCCAGCAAACCGTTGAGGGCAGTCGTCAGCACCTCGATTTCTTCGGGCACCGGGCCATGGAGCTGGATGGGCGCGAGGTCATTGGGCGCGCGGTCCAGCACGGTCTGGCGCAGACGCGCCAAGGGGGCCAAGCCGGCGCGCAAACTCACCCACACGATGATGGACATCAAGAGCACCAGGCCCACCAGCGGCAGGGCGATGTCGCCCAGGATGCGGCCGGCCAGGGCATCGCGGCTGACGCGGCTTTTGGCGATCTGGACCAGCATGGTCTGGGTCTGGTCATCCTCGCCCCAGGTCAGGTACAGGGCCACCACGCGCACCGGCAATTTGCTCTTGTCCAGGGCCACTTGGTCATCGTAAAAACGCGGGTCGTTGACCGGCGGGCCGCCCTCTTGGTCGCCGATGGCGGCGGGCGGTGCGGGCAAGGCCTTGTTGCCCAAGATGAACTGCCCGGGCGGTGAGCTGACGGTGTAGTAGACCAGCTCGTCTGGGTCGGATTCGATGATGTCTCGCGCCGCTCGCGGCAGGTCGATCAAGAGGCCGCTGCCGGTGGGTTTGACCTGCCGCCCCAAGGCCCGCGAGGCCTGGTAGAGGCTGCGGTCAATCGCGAGGTTGGCATATCGCGCCGCCACCTGGTAGGACATCACCGCCGCACCGGCCCACAGCACCAACTGGGGCACCAGCAGCCAGATCAGCAGGTAACGGCGCAGCGGCCCCGAGCCCGGCAAGACGCCCGGCAAGGCGCGCCAATGCTTGCGCAACCAGGCGCGAACACTGGCTTGTGGCGCTTCAGGCATGTTCCAGCAGATAGCCCAGGCCGCGCACCGTGCGGATGCTCACGCCCGAGCCCTCCAGCTTGCGCCTCAAGCGGTGCATGAGCACCTCCAAAGAGCCAGAGGGCGTGCCTGGCTCGCTGGCATCGCCCGACCAGATCTGAGCGATGTGGTCCTTGGTGACGACCTTGCCCTCTTGTGTCAAAAGCGCGTCGAGCAGCAGCCATTCGCGGGGCGACAGATCCACCACCTCGCCGGCCACGGTGAGCCTGCGGCCATCGCGGTCAAAGCTGAGCTTGCCGCTGATCTGCACCGGGTTGCGCGTGGGTGCTGTGGAGGCTGCACTGGTGGCGGCGGCTGTCAATCGGGTGCGGCGAAGCAAAGCCCGGATGCGCGCTTCCAGTTCGGGGAAATCAAAGGGCTTGGTGAGGTAGTCGTCAGCCCCGGCGTTCAAGCCGGCGACGCGGCTGTCCAAACTGTCGAGCGCGGTGAGCACCATGAGGGGCAAGGTGGGGCGGGCCGCATGCGCGCGCTTGAGCACCGTGAGGCCATCGACCATGGGCAGGCCGATGTCGATCACGCCCAGGTCAAAGTGGTGCTTAACGAGCAGGTATTCGGCCACGGCACCGTTCTCGGCCACCTCGACCTCAAAGCCCGCCGAGCGCAAGTTCGCAGACAGGGCATCGGCCAAGATGGCATCGTCCTCGGCAAGCAACAAACGCATGGGCAGGGGCCTGGGCACAGGCAGTCGGTCATGAAAGATGGGGCGCTTTCATTCTCTCATGGGGGCAGCTGGGCCGCGAACAAGGCCTAGACTCTCAAGCCATGTCTTTGACCCAGCAGATCGAACGCGTGCTTGACACGCTCTCCAGCGCCGAGCAGCGCGTGGCCCGCGCCATCTTGGCCGACCCGCGCACCGTGGTCACCATGCCCGTGGCCGACCTGGCTGCACAAGCGGGGGTGAGCAACCCCACGGTGGTTCGCTTTTGCCGCAGCATGGGCCTGGACGGCTGGGCCGACTTCAAGCTCAAGCTGGCGGCCAACCTGGGCCAGGGTGTGCCCTTCGTGCACCAGGCCGTGGGCCGCGGTGACGCCAGCCGCGAGCTGGTCAGCAAGATCACCGACAACACGGTGCAGGCGCTCACCACCTTCCGCGAGGCTGCACCGCACCGCCACCTCGACCAGGCCATCAAGGCCTTGTCGAACACGGTGCTCAAGGGCGGGCAGATTGCCTTTCACGGCGTGGGCAATTCGGGCATCGTGGCGCAAGACGCGCAGCACAAGTTCTTCCGCATGGGCTGCCACACCTCGGCCCATGCTGATGGGCACTTGCAGATCATTGGGGCCACGCTCTTGCGACCCGAAGATTGCCTGGTGGTGATCTCCAACTCGGGCCGCAGCCGAGACTTGCTGGACGCGACCGAGTTGGCCCGCAAGCAAGGCGCCATGACGATCGCCATCACCTGCAGCGGCTCACCGTTGGCCGCGCTGGCCAAGGTGCATGTGGCGGCCGACCACCCCGAGAGCTATGAGGAGTTCAGCCCCATGGTGTCGCGCCTGCTGCACCTGGTGATCGTGGACATCCTGGCCACGGGCGTGGCGCTCAAGCTGGGGCCTGAGCTGCCCGCGCGCTTACATGCCGTCAAGCGCAACCTGATCAGCAAGCGATACCGTCACGATTGACGGGGCGATTGACGCCGCGCTGACCAGCGCGTGCTCACAGCGCCGCGCGTGTCTCGTCCCACGTGGGTGGCTGGCACCCTTGGCGCTGCACATTGATGGCCGCCGCCGCCATGGCGTGGCGCAGGGCCTGGCCCAACTCAGCCTCGTCCAGGGCGTCCAAGCGGTCGCCGTGCAGCCATTCTTGGCGCGAGAGGTAAGCCAGCAAACCCGCCTGGAAGCAATCGCCCGCGCCCACGGTGTCCACCACGGGTACTTTGGGCACGGGCAACTGCACGCTGCCTTGCGCATTGACCAACATGGCGCCTTGCGCACCCAAAGTGAGGGCCACCAAGCGCGTGGGGCCTTGCAACACCTTGTGCGCCACTTCAGGCAGGCTCAGGTCTGACCAACCCAGGGCGGCGATGTCTTCATCACTGAGCTTGAGCACATCGGCCATGCCCATGGCCTGGCGCACGGCATCAAGGTAGGCGGCCATGTCGTTGGCGTTGCTTCCGACCACCACGGGGCGCAAGTTGGCATCGACCGAGACAATGGCGCCGCGCGAACGCGCTGCCAACAAGACCGCACGGGCCTTGGGCCAATCCTGCGCCATCAAGGCCAGACCGCCGGTGTGCAGCACCGCCAAGTCAACGGGCAGGCGCTCGATGAGTTGCGCAGCCGTGCAATCGCGATCGGCCACGGCCTGCCTGTGGAACACGTAATGGGGCACACCGCCCTCACCCAACGAGACCACGGCCAAAGAGGTGGGCTGCGAACTCACCCAGGCAGCGTCAGCTTCGACCCCATCTTTTTGCAAGCGGGTCGCAAAGCGCTGGCCAAAGGTATCGGTTGACAAAGGGTTCAAGTAGCGGATGCGCTGGCCTTGCAAGGCCGCTGCCCGCGTGAAGTTGCACACAGCACCGCCCAAGCAGGGCTCAAAGCGGCCGTCGCTGTGTTCGATGAGGTCAACGAGGGCTTCGCCCAGGGCTGCGTACATGGTGGGTGTCTCCGTCAATGGTGTGGCTTGCGGTGGCCAAGCGTGGGTTGAGGCACCGCACAAAACCGAAGTTTGCGACGCCAACCTAGGGTTCGACACTAGGGTTTGTCATTAATACAACCAGTTGATTTATTAATCCAACGTTTAGATACTTGCCACCGTCGGCACACAGATGTCGTCAGACAACGGACGAACCACCCCTCTGAGGAGCACCTCCATGTTGAACATTCGCACCCTGGCCCTTTCGATCTCTGCCGTGGCCCTGGCCACCGCCAGCTTGACGGCCACGGCCGCTGACCAGCCCATCGTGGGCCTGATCACCAAGACCGAAACCAACCCCTTCTTCGTGAAGATGAAGGAAGGCGCGGCCGAAGCCGCCAAGGCCAAGGGCGCCAAGCTGCTGACCGCCGCTGGCAAGCAAGACGGCGACAACGCTGGCCAAGTCACCGCGATCGAAAACATGATGGCCGCCGGCGCCAAGACCATCCTGATCACCCCGTCGGATGCCAAGGCCATCGTGCCCGCCATCAAGAAGGCCCGCGACAAGGGCGTGATGGTCATCGCCCTGGACAGCCCCACCGACCCGGTTGAAGCCGTGGACGCCCTGTTCGCCACCGACAACTACAAGGCCGGCGTGCTGATCGGCCAATACGCCAAGGCCGCGCTGGGTGGCAAGCCCGCCAAGATCGCCACGCTGGACCTGTTCCCAGGCCACCCCGTGGGCGCCCAACGCCACAACGGCTTCCTGAAGGGCTATGGCCTGGAAGCGCTGGCCGCCACGTCCAACGAGCTGAGCAAGCCCGCTGAAGTGGTCTGCATGGCCGACTCGTATGGCGACCAGGCCAAGGGCCAGACCGCCATGGAGAACTGCCTGCAAAAGAACCCCGACATCAACCTGGTCTACACCATCAACGAACCCGCTGCCGCCGGTGCTTACAAGGCGCTGAAGGCCGCAGGCAAAGAGAAGAGCGTGACCATCGTGTCCGTGGACGGTGGCTGCCAGGGCGTGAAGGACGT
>JBEANX010000408.1:0-4336 GCA_041165245.1 Pseudomonadota bacterium | reverse complement strand
TCACGGCATCCCAGGCGGGCAGGCGCAAGGCATCGGCAGCGAGTTCGAGTTGCAGGTCGGTGTTCTCGGAGCCGCCGGCCGCGATGATGGCCTCAAGCTCGCCTTGTTCGGCGGCCAGGGCGTCAAAGTCGGCGTTTTCTTCGGCGTAAGCGGCGTAGACCTCGTCCAGGCGCTTCTTGGCGGCCAGCACGCCGCCAATGCCTTCTTCAACGGCTTCGCGCACCGTCTGATCGGCATTCATGATCGGCTCCTGAGGGAGGTATCCGATTTTCAGGCCGGGCATCGGGACGGCTTCGCCCTCGATGTCCTTGTCCACACCAGCCATGATCTTCAGGAAGGTGGACTTGCCCGAGCCGTTCACACCCAGCACGCCGATCTTGGCGCCGGGGAAGAAGCTGAGGGTGATGTCCTTGAGGATCTGGCGCTTGGGGGGGACGGTTTTCCCCACGCGGTTCATCGTAAAAACGTACTGGGCCATGGTAGCTGGTGACTTGAAAATGGGAGACGAACGCGGCGCCATGTCCGGCGCTCTGGAGGCGCCGCAGCCGCCACGCCGGAGGGACCGGGCGACGCGAGGGGTTCGTCAAACCCTGTAGTGTAAGCAAGTCAGCCCGCTCGCACCTCAGTTTTGGCGGTTTCTGGCAGGGGTTTGTGTGCTTCGTGGTGATCGCTCAGGCCGCGTTGGGCCGAGTGTCGCCATGCGCGATCGCCGGTGAGCACCGACCACCAGCCCAACGCCGCGCCGAAGTGGCGAAGCAACTGGAAACTCAGCGGCTCAAGGATGGAAGAAAGCAGTGCATGCCAGAGGCTGGCGCGGTGGGCATCACCCACCCAGCGCCTGTAAAGGTGGATCGACCACAGGTGGTAAGCCAGGTCGATGGCAACCTTGGTGAGCATGATCACCAAGATGGGCCCCACCAATGCAAGGCGGCCCGAGGCCACGAAGGCGATCAGCAGCGCAAATGCCGTGAGCCCGTAGATGGGCTGCAGCGTGTCCAAGGCTTTCACAGGCAGCATCAACATGCCCAGCTTGCCCATGCGCGGGTTGGCCACCATGTCGCGGTACCAGAACTGCGTTTGCAGGAAGCCGCCGAACCAGCGCTGGCGCTGGCGCAGGAAGGTGGGCAAGGTGCTGGGCGCATCGGTGTGGGCTTGGGCGTTGCCCAGAACCGTCACCCGCCAGGGCAGGCCCTGGTCGCGCGCATGGCGGTGCAGGCGGTGCATGAGCTCGTAGTCTTCGACCAGGCAGTTCTCATCAAAACCGCCCACCGTGAGCACTGCTTCACGCCGGAAGCAGGCAAAGGCGCCCGAGACCAGCAAGAGGCTGTTGAGCTGGGCCCAGGCGTAGCGTGACAAGAAATTGCGGATGTACTCATAGGTCTGGAACCATTGGAAGACCTGGCCACGCCAGCCTTTGCTGCACACGGGTGTGATCACACCCGTGGCAGCAACGAGGTTGGCGTCTTGCATGAAGGCGCGTCGCACGGCTTGGATGGCGCTGGGTTCCAGCAAGGTGTCGCCATCGACTGTGAGCACGATGTCGGCGCTGACGGCGCACAAGGCCTGGTTGAGCGCTTTGGCCTTGCCACCATGCGGCAGTCGAAGCCAGCGCAAACAAGCCACATGCGGGCTGGGCACGCTCAAGCTGCCCAGTGCTGGTGCCCGCAGCCCCCAAAGCTCTGGAAGCAGGGTCTCTGTGTGGTCACTGGAGCCATCGTCGGCAATGACGATCTGGTCCGGGCGATCGGTTTGGTTCAGCAGGGCCTGGATGGTGACAGGCAACACGGCCGCTTCGTTGTGAGCTGCCACGATCACGGCCAGCGTGGGGCGACGTGAGTTGTGTTGTGTGGTGGAGAAGTCAACAGGCTCTGGCGTGCGCAGCAGCCGCCAGGTTTGCGTGGCCACAAAGAGCAGCAACAGGCTGTCGTAGCTCACATAGGCGATGCCCAATGACCAGGCCATCACTGCACTGCGTTGGGCCCAAGCTTCGTGCAAGAGCCCTGCCCAAAGCAACAGCAGCACCACGTGAATCAAAATGGCGCGCCAACTGGAGCGTGCGCCACGGTATCGTGGCGAATGCTGAATGAGGGCCTGGCGCAGCAGGAGGGGCGAAAGGGTGGGCATTGGCAAAGCGAGAGCGATCTGCGATGTTGCCGCATTTCCCTCAGCCATGGGCTTCATGCTGCATTCAGCTTGCGAGAATTGAAGGAAAATCCACGCATGTCACAGAACCGTTATACCCATGTCGCCATTGCCTTGCATTGGTTGGTCGCTGCTTTGATGTTGGGCAACATTGCCCTGATTTGGGTGGTCGACGCTTTGCCAGAAGAGCACATTCGCTTGGCGATCGACACCCACAAATCCATCGGCATCACGGTTCTTGGCCTGGCCTTGCTGCGCATCTTGTGGCGCATGGGGCATCAGCCTCCAGCCACTCCAAAGGGGATGCTGACCCCGCTGGAAGCGCGCGCATCGCACCTGGTGCATGGGCTGCTGTACCTGCTGATGCTGGGGCTGCCTTTGTCGGGTTGGATGCACGATTCAGCTTGGAAGGCCGCCGACACACACCCGATGACGCTGTTCGGTTTGATCGACTGGCCACGCATCGGCTGGATCATGGGTCAGGCGCCTGATTTCAAAGAGCAACTCCACACCTGGTTTGGCGAGGCGCACGAGGTGTTGGCCTGGGCCATCTACGCCCTGTTTGCCCTGCACCTTTTTGGCGCCTTGAAGCATCAGTGGGTTGACAAGCAACCCATCCTCAAGCGCATGTGGTTTCGCTGAGAGAGCTCAGCGAGTGAGCATCAGGCTTGTGTGCGCAGGCGGCGCATGAGCGCGTCCGCTTCGGAGCGTGCGTTCTGAAAGCCGATTTCGTCTTCGTGTGACTGGGCCAATTCCAGCAGCGAGGCTTTCAGGCTCATCAGGCCTTCGTGCAATTCAAGCAGGGCAGACTGAACGTCCATCAGATCGTTCTTGCCGGTGGGTTGGCTGGATGGTTGCGACATGTGTACTGCTCCGTCCCCTGATCGCGTGAACTGCTTCGGATGCAGGCCAGGGGTGTTTTGCATCCGACAACATCACTGTAGTGACACGGGTGTGGCGCGCCAACCGCCCAGGTGAGGGGCAGCCACCCAGGCTGGGGGCTGCTCTTGGCACCATGTGAAAGCAGATGGTTAAAAGCGTCACACACGGGCTGAGATCACGCCCCATCGGCCAGGGTGGTTTGGCTTGACAACCAGTGGTGGGCTTGTGCCTCGGTGATGTCCAGTGCCCATTGCTTGCGTCGGCTGGCGGCGCCGCGCAGCAATTCCACGCGGGCCAGTGGCACTTGCAGTTGCTCTGACAGCCAGCGGCGCAAGGCTTCGTTCGCAGCGCCGTCCACCGGTGGCGCAGACAAGCGCACGCGCAATGCGCCGTCGTGCCAGCCGACCAGTTCAGTCTTCTTGGCATTGGGCGAGACGCTGATGTCCACAATGATGCGGCTGACCTTGCCTTTGTGCTCAACCCGCAGGCAAGGCCAGTTGGGCTGGGTGGCATCAGCGCCGGCTTTGGCAGATGGCTTGCTCATGCGATGAAGTGCTGTGCTTGCAAGGGTGGGGCGGTGTCGTCCCCCAAAGAAAAACCCGGCCGAAGCCGGGTTGGGAGCATCGACGCGCGACCGATGCTGTCTTGCCAGGAAGCGGCAAGATCAGGGCTTGTTGCCCGTGGGGAAGGGCCACGCAGCTTGAGGGCTGAGGGTGGTCTTGGCAGCCTTGGCAGGCGCCGATGCCTTCTTCGCAGGGGCAGGCTTGGCAGCAGGCTTCTTGGCAGCAGCCTTCTTTGCAGCAGGAGCAGCCTTCTTGGCAGGGGCAGCGGCCTTCTTGGCGGGTGCAGCCTTCTTCGCAGGTGCGGCAGCCTTCTTGACAGGAGCTGCCTTCTTGGCAGCAACCTTCTTCGCAGGAGCAGCAGCCTTCTTGGCGGGAGCGGCCTTCTTGGCAGCAACCTTCTTCACGGGAGCGGCTGCCTTCTTGGCGGGAGCAGCTTTCTTAGCGGGGGCGGCGGCCTTTTTGGCGGCGGCCTTCTTTGCAGTTGCCATACGTATCTCCTTGATCAAGTTGCAAAGCGCACTGCACCACAGCATGTGATGCAGCGATTCACCACCCGATGTCCCCTAGGATCTGGACTCGGTGTGTTGAATTCGGTGGGTCGGGTGCTCTTGCTCGAGACATCCGCCGGTGCAGTGCGCTGCATGACGTCAATCCCAGGACAAGGCGCCACCCGATTGGTATTCGATGACGCGGGTTTCGAAGAAGTTGCGTTCCTTCTTCAGGTCGATCATTTCGCTCATCCAGGGGAA
>JBEANX010000407.1:0-3237 GCA_041165245.1 Pseudomonadota bacterium | reverse complement strand
ATTTTGCTGGATGTCACTTTGCCTGGCATCCATGGCTTGGCCGGGCTGGCGTGGTTGCGCGAGCGTTTCGGCGCCGTGCCGGTGCTCATGCTTTCAGCGCGTGATGACGCGCAGGTTGTGGCGGAGGCCCGTCGCCTGGGTGCCAATGGTTTTGTCTCCAAGGCGGCTGCGGCCGATGTGCTGGTCGATGCCTTGCGCCTGGCCAGCCAGGGGCAGGAGGTGTGGCCTGAAGAGCCACAGCTGGCAGCCAATGCGGGCGGGGCCTGGTCGCCCAATGCGCAGCAGCAACGCATCCTGGCCTTGCTGGGCAGTTGCAAATCGAACAAGGCTTTGGCGCGAGCCCTGAGCCTGCCAGAGAACTTGGTTCGTGCCGAGCTCTCAGTGCTCATGGAGCGCCTGGGTGTCATCAGCCGTGCGGCGGTGCTGCAAGTGGCCCAGCAGCAAGGCTGGGTGGGTGAGACCCACACCCAAGCGTCCGCCCTGTCATGAGCCTGGCCCGCTCGCTGTGGCGGCAAGCCTGGCGTTTCGAGGGTTCGCCCCTGCTGGCCGCACAGATGGTGCTGATCCGCCAGAACGTGGTCATCGGCCAGGCCGCGTCCATCCCGGCGGCGGTGTTGGTGGCCCTGGTTTACCACCGCCTGTATGGTGACGTGAGCATCTGGAACTGGGCCTTGTTCAGCTGCGTCATTGACTTGGTCTGCATTGCTGCCGTTCGCGCCACCCCTGATCCCACCACGCCGGCTGAGGGCCTGCGCATGGCCCATTTGCTTCGCGCGTTGGCCTTGCTCATTGGTGGCATGTGGGGTGCGCTGGCCTGGTTTTACATCCGCCCGCTGGAGCCCTATTCCGTCACCTTGGTGCTGGCCATGTTGGCGGGCATCACCTCCAGCGGCATGGTGGTGTTTGCGCCTTCATGGCCTGTCAGCCTGGCACACCTGCTGCCCGTGACCTTGCCCGTCGTGCCCGTGCTCATGGGCGGCCCTCCTGCGGCGCAGGGCATTGCGTTGGCGGTGGGCATTTTCACCGCGACGATGGTGCCCGTGTCGTTTCGCACCTCGCGCATGGTGCGCACGGCCATCTCCTTGCGCTTTGCGAACGACGACCTGGTGCGCCGGCTGCGCGACCAGACTCAGCGCTCGCTGGAGGCTCGCCAGCTGGCGGAAGAGGCCCTGCACGACGCCGAAGATGCCAACCGTGCCAAGGTGGTCTTCATGGCAGCGGCCAGCCACGACCTGCGCCAACCTTTGCATGCCCTGGGCCTGTTTGCCAGCACCTTGGGGCGCACGCCACTCTCAGCACACCAGCGCAATTTGCTGCACCAGATCGACTTGTCTGGCCAGGCCGCCAGTGAGCTCCTGGGCACTTTGCTCGACTTCTCCAAAGTCGACACAGGCGTCATCACAGCCCAAGCGCAGCCCTTTGCCTTGCAGCCTTTGCTGCATCGACTGGAGCAAGAGTTCGCGCCGCAGGCCAGCCAGCAGGGCCTGAACTACCGCACCCATGACTGCCGCACCGTGGTGGTGGCCGACCCGGCCTTGGTCGAGCGCATCCTGCGAAACCTGATCAGCAATGCCCTGCGCTACACCGAGCGTGGTGGAGTGCTGGTGGGTGTCAGGCCGCGTGCGGGCATGGCCTCGGTCGAGGTCTGGGATTCAGGCACGGGCATCCCCTTGCACGAGACCAAAGCCATCTTCAGAGAGTTTCACCAATTGGGCAACCCCGAGCGTGACCGCCGCAAAGGCCTGGGCCTGGGGCTGGCCATCGTGGAGGGGCTGGCCCGTGCCATGGGCGTGGAGGTGCAGGTGAAGTCGTCGCCTGGGCGGGGCTCGGTGTTCCGGCTCATGCTGCCCATCAGCCGTGAGGCTGTGATGGACGTGCCCGTGCCGGTGCTGGAAACGGCCGATTTGCTGGGCTCGCGCGTGCTGGTCATTGACGACGACGAATCGGTGCGCGCCGCCATGGCCGAGCTGCTGACCAGCTGGGGCGCCTGGGTCGAGGTGGCTGAATCGAGCGAGCAGGCGGTGCAACTGCTGGCGCGCTTTTCGCCCCAGGTGGTGGTGGCCGATTACCGCTTGCGCGGGCACCGCAACGGCCGCGAAGCCATTGAACTGGTGCGCGCGCGCATGGGCGTGTATGTGCCCGCCATCATGGTCACGGGTGACACCGCCCCTGACCGCTTGCTTGAAGCGCAGGGCGCAGGCGCTGTGCTGCTGCACAAACCGGTGCCCGCCTCGCAGCTCAAGCACGTGCTGATGCAATGCTTGCAGCCGGGCGGCGCAGCCGATGCCGATGCCGATGCCGATGCCGAGGCGGTTGGCGAGCCAGCGGGCCTCAGCGCCGCGCCTGCGGCCGCCACTGGAACAGCCACAGGCTGATCGCCAGCAGGCCCAGCCAAGCCCCTTGGCCACCCACGCCCAGGTGGTCAAACACCCAGCCACTGAGCACGGGGCCCAGTGCGCCGCCCAGGGTGTAGCCCGCGATCATGGCCGAGGTGCCTGCCAGCGCCGAGGTGTCGGCAAAATCATGGGCCACGCGGATCATGCTCAGCGTGTAGAGCGCGCCGCCCAAAGCACCCCAGGCCAGCGCGCACACCCAGATCAGTGCGGGCCAATGCACGGCCTGCGTGAAGGCCAGGGCTGACACGGCCAGCAGCGCGGCGCCGCCCATGAACAGGCGGCGTGCGGCCATGCGATCGGCCAGCCAGCCCAAGGGGTACTGCAGCAGGAAGCTGCCCATGCCCAGCGCCCCTGCAATGGAGGTGGCCGCCGCCAGGTTCAGCCCAATCTGCGAGCCATAAGCGGTGGTGACCGAACCCAGCCCCACTTCGAACACGCCCCCCACGATGGCCGCCCACACCAGGCCGGGCCGAAACAGCGCCGCCGCCAGCAAGCCCATGTGAGCCTGGCCTTCGTGCATGGCCTGCAAGCGGCCCACGCTGGGCGCCAGGGTCAAACCCAGGCCCGCGGCGAGGCTTAGGGCTGAGAACCAGTTGGCCCCATCCGGCCCCAGGCCCGTCAAGCCCGGCAGCATGGGCCCCAGGGCCATGGCCCCGCCCAGCAAGGCCTGGTACAGGCCTGTCAGGCGACCGCGGTGCGTTGCGGGCACGTTGTGGGCAATCAAGGCCTCCGTGGCGTTCCAGGCGGCCGCAGCGCCCACCCCCGACATCAGGCCCAGGGCGCACCACACTTCGTATTGATCGGTCAGCAAGTAGCCCAGGCAAGCGGCCAGCTCCAGCGC
>JBEANX010000406.1:0-2514 GCA_041165245.1 Pseudomonadota bacterium | reverse complement strand
CATGGCCGTCATCAGCTTGGTCAGCGAAGCAATGGGCAGCACGGCTTCTGAGTTCTTGGCCAGCAGCACCTCGTTGGTGTCTTGGTCGATCACCAAGGCCACGCTGGACTTGAGCTCCAGTGGGTCTTGCGTCTGGTGGAGGCCATAAATCTGACCAAAGGAAGTACCGGTCGCTGCTGAAGCGGCAGCAGATGCGATGGGGGTGCGACCGCTGAGCAACGCTTGCGAATCCGTCGACACGGGCGTCACGCGGGCACGGCCTGTTGAGGTGGTGGCCACGGCAGCCATCAGGCCATGGTGGCGCTTGCTGGAGGCGTGGCGTGAGGCACGAGGAATGTCTTCGTCGTCATCGCGGCTGTTCTTTGCCACGCGTGCGTGCTTGCCGTGGCGGGACTTGGCCTCTGCCACCTTCGCCTTGCCACTGGCAGCGTGCCTGGAGCCCTTTTCAGCCCCCTTGGCAGCCTTGGAGCCCGCCTTGGAAGACTTGGAAAGAACCTTGGAGGATGACTCGTCGGCCTTGCCGCGTGCTTTGTGATGCTTGGAAGACGCTTGGGCATCAAGCCCAAACGACAAGGCCAAGACTGACACCAACACACCCACGACCAAGCGCAGTTTGAACTTCTGACGCACCACGACGCATCCTTTCGACATAGCACAGAGTGTAAAGAGAAAGTCGCGCAAGATCAATGACTTACGCGACTTTCATCAAGCGGCCTCTCGAAAAAGACCGCTACGAGCAGGGTCACCCCTGTGCTGCGACCTTTTCAGCCTTGCTCTGGAGCTTGTTCAGCGCCGAGAGATAGGCCTTGGCAGATGCCACCACGATGTCTGGGTCAGACCCCACACCGTTGACCACTCGGCCGCTGTGCTGCAAGCGAACGGTGACCTCACCCTGCGATTCTGTGCTTCCCGAGGTGATGGCATTGACCGAGTAGAGGACCAATTCGGCGCCACTTTGCACCACGGACTCGATCGCCTTGAGCGAGGCATCAACCGGGCCATTGCCCAGGCTGTTGGCGCTGTGCTCAGTCTCACCGGCGGCAAACACCACCTGGGCCTGTGGGCGCTCGCCCATCTCGGATTTCTGAGCCAAGGCGATCAGGCGGAAATGCTCCTGCTCGCTGGTGACGCTCTCGTCACCCACCAGAGCGATGATGTCTTCGTCAAAGATCTCGCTCTTGCGGTCGGCCAATTCCTTGAACTTGGCAAAGGCGGCGTTGATCTCGGTTTCAGAGTCGAGCTCGATGCCCAAGTCAACCAGGCGTTGCTTGAAGGCATTGCGGCCCGAGAGCTTGCCCAGCACGATCTTGTTGGCGGCCCAACCCACGTCTTCGGCACGCATGATCTCGTAGGTGTCACGCGCCTTGAGCACGCCGTCCTGATGAATGCCCGAAGCATGCGCAAAAGCGTTGGCGCCCACCACGGCCTTGTTGGGCTGCACCACGAAACCGGTGGTTTGCGACACCAAGCGCGAGGCCGGCATGATCTGCGTCGTCTCGATGCGGGTGTCCAGGCCGAAGTAATCGCGGCGGGTGCGAACCGACATCACAACTTCTTCCAGGGCGCAGTTGCCAGCGCGCTCGCCCAAGCCGTTGATGGTGCATTCGACCTGGCGTGCGCCACCAATCTTGACGCCGGCCAGCGAGTTGGCCACGGCCATGCCGAGGTCGTTGTGGCAGTGCACCGACCAGATGGCCTTGTCGGAGTTGGGCACCTTCTCGCGCAAGGTCTTGATGAAGTTGCCGTAGAGCTCGGGGATGGCGTAGCCCACCGTGTCAGGGATGTTGATGGTGGTCGCGCCCTCGTTGATGACGGCCTCGCACACGCGGGCGAGGTAGTCGATGTCGGAGCGGTAGCCGTCTTCGGCCGAGAACTCGACGTCGGCCGTGAGGTTGCGCGCAAAACGCACCGACTGCTTGGCTTGCTCCAGCACTTGCTCAGGGCTCATGCGGAGCTTTTTCTCCATGTGCAAGGCGCTGGTGGCGATGAAGGTGTGGATGCGCCAGGCATTGGCGCTGCGCAAGGCATCGGCAGCACGCGAGATGTCGCGGTCGTTGGCGCGGGCCAGCGAGCACACGATGGAATCCTTGATGACGTCAGCGATCGACTTGATGGCTTCGAAATCACCATTGGACGAGGCGGCAAAACCAGCCTCGATCACGTCCACCTTCATGCGCTCAAGCTGGCGGGCAATGCGCAGCTTTTCTTCGCGGGTCATGGAGGCGCCGGGCGATTGTTCGCCGTCACGCAAGGTGGTGTCGAAGATGATGAGTTTGTCGGCCATGGTCTTGCTCCTGGAGAGTCGTTTGTTAAGCTGAGCGCAGCGGCGGCTGCAACTCGAACGGTGGTTCGGCGCTGCGCGCGCAACAGGCCGCTGACGATGGCCTTCAGCGAGGCCGAGACGATGTTGGCATCGATGCCCACACCGAACAGCGTCTGCTCGCCCACACGCAGTTCGAGGTAGGCCACCGCGCGCGCGTCGGCACCGCTGCCGATGGCGTGTTCGTGGTAGTC
>JBEANX010000405.1:0-8212 GCA_041165245.1 Pseudomonadota bacterium | reverse complement strand
CTGAAAGGAGTTCACCCATGTCTGCCGTTCAAAGCACCCCCCAGGCCAAGCGCATGCCCGCCACACCCATCATTCGCCACTACCAGCCGCCCGCTGGGCTGCAGGAATCCATCGTGGCCATGGTCATGCGTCAGGCGCTCAAGTTCACACTCAAGCCCTTCCTGGGCCCACCCTGGCCTTTCGCGGTGCAACGCGCTTCGCTGGCCCTGGGCTCGGCCTTCATGCCTCAGGATGGCCGAGCCACGGTCTCGCACGAGCGCATTGGGCCTTTCCCAGCTGAGCGCATTCGCCCCAAGGCGGTGGCCAAGCCCCGCCACGCGATCTTGTATCTGCACGGTGGTGCCTTTGTGGCGGGCAGCCCCCGCACACACCGCAGCATCACCCGCCGCCTGGCCGCCATCACCGGCGCTGAGGTGCTGGCACCGCACTACCGCCTGGCCCCCGAGATGCCTTTCCCCACGCAGATCGACGACTGCGTGCTGGCTTACAAGCAATTGCTGGCCGACGGTTTTGCGCCTGAGCGCATTGCCATTGCGGGTGACTCGGCCGGTGGCAACCTCACATTGATGACGGCCATGGCCCTCAAGCTCGCGGGCATCCCCCAGCCAGCCGTGCTGGTGATGATGTCGCCCGTGGTGAGCAACCAGCCCTTGCCCAACAGCACCCATGAAGAGCGCCAAAAGCGCGATCCCATGATCCGCTTGGCCTGGGCGCTGGACATCGAACGTGCGCTCAAGGTTGACCACAGCCACCCTCTGGCTGACCCGATGGCCCAGGATTACTCGCAACTGCCGCCCTCTCTGATCCAGGTGGGCGACGACGAGGTGCTCTACGACAGCTCCATGTGGCTCGTCAACGCCGCCACCGCAGCAGGCCGCACCTGCGAGTTGGAGATCCACCTCAAACGCTGGCATGTGTTCCAAGCCCATGCCGGTTTGTTGCCCAGCGCCGACCGCGCCCTGGAGCGCCAAGCTGAATTCATGAAGCGCCACTGGGGCCGCTGAGGCTTGCTGTTGCTGGCGTGCGCCAAAGAAAAAGCTCGGGTCATGCCCGAGCTTTTTACTTTCCGATCAAACCAAGAAGATCACTTCTTGGAATAACGGCTCCAGTCGATGTTCAGGAACGGAACCTTGACCAAACCGCCAAAGAAGGTGAAACCCACTTTGACGTTTTCGGCAGGCGCGTTCACATCGACCACCACAGCGGCGCCAGCTACTTGGTGGGTTTCAAGGGTGTGCAGCGTGCGCATGGGATTACTTCTTGTCCCAGATCACGTTCACGAGCACGTCGGCCAGAGGCGACTTCACGTCAACGTTGGTCGAGCCGGTGGGCTTGGCCACCACGTCCACCTTCACGGTGGTCTTGCCGATGGTCAGCAGCTTGCCCAGCAGGCCAGCGCCAGCCACTTGACCCATTTCAGTTGTGTTCAAAGTACGCATGTTGATCTCCAATATGAATGTGATTCGTTCATCGATACCCGAGTCGGGTAACCCCATTCTGAGATTGTCAAAAAACAAACAAACCCCGTGTTTGAGGGGGCTTGGAGTTGTCCACCCTGTCAAGCCCTTCAGGGGTGTTCGATCCGCCAGGTCAGGGCCGTTGCGGCGACAAACGATGCCACCTCTCGTACACGAAGGCTTGAGCGCGGGCCATGAGGCCTGATGAGGGCGCGCGCGCCTTTCAAACGCTTGTTCGGGTCGACCCTTGTGAAATTGCTGAACTGGCTTGTCAGATACGAAGCACACCCGCAGGAAAGTCCCCTTGGCTCTTTAATGGCGAGGTCTTAAAGTCAATCTCAATGGATTTGATCCAGAGATTGACCCCCCATTCCATACGGAGACACCTCATGAAGACCTTGAACCAAGCTGAAGTCAAGCAAGTTGCTGGCGCCGCCCTGGACCCAGTTCTGGGCCTGTTCCCCAAGACCGGCATCAAGCTGATCGACGCCATCCACGCCAATGAGTGGAAGACCTACGGCAAGCCCCTGTACAACACCTTCGCCGTGTTGCTGGGTGGCACCAAGGCTGCCTGAGCCTGACACCGCTTTGCGGTGATCAAAAAAAGCCTGCTGCGCGTCGCTCAGCAGGCTTTTTTCATGGGGCTTCGGGGCTGGCAGCGCTCGAGGAGATGGCAGCCGCTTCCTGGGCGGCCAACCACTGGTGCAGGCCGAGCCAAGAAAATGAGGTGTGGTCCACCAGGGTGTCGATGGGGGTGTCGAACTTGCGTTGAACCCACACCGAGGCTGAATGGATGATCAGACCGACAAAACCGCCCAGGATCAGCTCGGTGTCAGGCTGAAATGGGAGTTGCGGAAAGCGCATTTTCAGACGCATGCGCATCACGTCCACATAGCGGCTGATGCGAGCGTTGATGTTCAAAGGGCTGGTCAGCCCGGAGGTGACGGCATCCATCAGCAAGATCTGCGCGCGGCGCGGGTCTTCCTTGATGAAGTTGTAAAAAGCCTTGAGGCCAGCGCGCACCGTGGCTTGCGGGTCTTTGTCATTGGCGGCCGTGGCCACCGACAGGACAACCGCCCGAGCAGCCTCTGAAGAGACCTTCTGGTGCACAGCCATGAACACTTCATCCACCGTGGTGAAGTGTTCGTAAAAATAGCGATCGGTCAGGCGGGCTTGCGAGCAGATCATCCGCATCGTGGCCTCGCGATAACCCATGCGCCCAAAAACATCAAAGCCCGCTTCAAGCAGGCGTTCCAGGCGTTGCGCTTGGCGTTCGGCGGCAGAAGCCCCGCCATAGCGCCTGGCGGTGGGTTTGCCAGGCTCTGGTGTCGAGGGCGTCAGGTTCATGGTGACTGCGTGTTCTGTCCCGGTGAAGTCAACAGCCCGGGGCCTGGTGGGCCTCGGGCTGCTTCACACAAGGATCAGGCCATCGCGAAATGGTCTTTGTGGATCTGCATGGTCGAGGTGCTCGTGGCCATCATGCCAGTGTAGTGGCCGTTGGCACGGGGCAGCAGGCGGTCAAAATAGAACTCGGCCGTCTGGATCTTGGCGGTGTAGAACTCCTTCGTTTCCGAACCGCCCTTGGCCAGCTTTTCAGCGGCGACCAGGGATTGCTTGAACCAGAAGAAGGCCATCATCACGAAGCCCGAGTACATCATGTAGTCATAGCACGAGCTGGACACGATGTCACGGTCCTTCGAGGCGCGCAGCATGACACGCAGTGTGCCCCACTTCCATTGCAGCGAGCGAGCGATGATGGCGCGGGCCATCGTGCCGATGGGGCCGCCGTCCAGCGCGTGGCCCTTGGCCACACCGATCATTTCGTTGGTGAACTCGGAGATGATCTTGCCGCGGGTCTGCAGCAGCACCTTGCGGCCCAGCAAGTCCAGCGCCTGGATGCCGGTCGTGCCTTCATACAGGGTGGAGATGCGGGCGTCACGGGCGATCTGCTCCATGCCGTGTTCCTTGATGTAGCCGTGGCCACCAAACACTTGCATGCCCAGGTTGGCGGCTTCCAGGCCCATTTCCGTCAGGAAGCCCTTGAGGATGGGGGTGTAGAAGCCCAGACGGTTGTCATAGTCTTCGTACTTGGCCTTGTCGTTCTCCAGGATGCCGTTGACCATGTTGTCGGCCAGCTTGGCAGCGTGGTAGATCATGGCGCGACCACCTTCGGCCACGCACTTTTGCGTCAGCAGCATGCGGCGCACGTCGGCGTGGTGGATCAGGGCGTCGGCGGTGAACTCAGGGTCCTTCTTGCCAGACAGGGCGCGCATGGAGCGGCGCTCGTAGGCGTAAGGCAGAGCGCCTTGGTACGACAACTCAGCGTGGGCCACGCCTTGCACGGCGGTGCCGATGCGGGCGGTGTTCATGAAGGTGAACATGGCTTCCAGGCCCTTGTTGGGCTCGCCGATCATGTGGCCGATGGCGTCGTCGAAGTTCAGCACGGCGGTGGCCGAGGCGCGGATGCCCATCTTGTGCTCGATGGAGCCGCAGTTCACGGGGTTGCGCTCGCCGGGCTCGCCTTGGGCATCCAGCTTGAACTTGGGCACCAGGAACAAGGAGATGCCACGGGTGCCCTTGGGGGCGTCGGGCAAGCGAGCCAGCACGATGTGGATGATGTTGGCGGCCATGTCATGCTCGCCGGCCGAGATGAAGATCTTGGTGCCGTTGAGCTTGTAGGTGCCGTCGCCGACAGGGTCAGCCTTGGTCTTGATCTGGCCCAGGTCGGTGCCGCACTGGGGTTCGGTCAGGCACATGGTGCCGGTCCATTCGCCGCTGACCAGCTTGGGCAGATAGGCGTTCTTTTGGGCTTCGTCGCCGTACTGCATGATGGTGTTCATGCAACCCAGGCTCAGGCCGGGGTACATGGTGAACGACCAGTTGGCCGTGCCCATCATTTCCGACTTCATCAGGTTCATGGACATGGGCAAGCCCTGGCCACCGTATTCGGTGGGGTGCGACAGGCCTTGCCAGCCGCCAGCGACGTACTCGGCGTAGGCTTCTTTGAAGCCCTTGGGCGTGGTCACGACGCCGTTTTCGAAGTGGCAGCCTTCCAGGTCACCCGAATGGTTGATGGGCGAGAGGATCTCTTCGCAGAAGGTGGCGCAACCTTCCAAGATGGCCTCGACCATGTCCGGGGTGGCGTCGCCACCGTTGGACAGCTGGGCGTAGTGGCCGGTGTAGTCGAAGACTTCGTTCAGCAAGAACTTGACGTCACGCAAAGGGGCTTTGTACTGCGGCATGTATCACCTCGGTTCAGTGTCGGCAAAAGTAGCGCCGGCATCTCTTGATGCGTCCGGTCACCCACCGGCGGGATTGGAAGGGTTTTCAAACGAACGTTCGTTTTCAAACGGTCGTTCGAATTGGTCGCATTTATACCGCACTCCCAGGGGCTTGTGGCAAGTGGTTTTCGAGCTTTTGGGGGTTTGAGGGCCTGTTTAGGGCCCTGTCCAGCCTCTGACCCCCCGACGTGGAGGGGCCAAAGCTGCCAAAAACGGATGTCCAAGCGGCCAGGTCGGCGCTGCAGGGTGCTCAGTGAACGGGGCCTTGGGCAGGGTCGATGGCCACCGTGGCGCGCTGCAAAGCGTCCAGCAAGCCGCCGGTGAGCGCGAGCATGCGCACCTGTGCGTTGAACTGGGTGGCGCGGCTCTCGGCCAGTTTCTGGCGGGCCGAAAACGGCATTTTCTGCAGGTCGATCAGCTGGACCAGGCTGCGCCGGCCGGCTTCGAACTGCACGGCGGCACCGCGCAGCACGCGCTCCAGGTGCTCCAACTGCTTGAGGTGGATGCCTTGTGTGTAGCGCGCCGTGGCCAGGCGGTCGGCGGCGTCGGCCCAGTCGATCTGGGCGTCCAGGCTGATGCGCTCGGCGTCGGCCGCTGCGGCCTCGGCGCGTTGCAGGCCTTCGTCGCGGCGGGCAAAGCTCTCGCCGCCCAAGGGCATCTCCAGGCTCACGCTCAGGCCGGTGGAGGTGCGGGTGTTGCTGGTGGGTGTGGGGTCGGTGCGCTCACTCAGTGCGCGGCGCACTTGAAGATCGACACGGGGTTGCAGCACCGCCGCGAGTTGCCCCACCTTCAAGCGGGCCGATTCAGCGCGCAGACGGGCGGCCTGAAAGCGCGTGTTGCCTTCGCGCAGCTCGAACCAGTCGGCCGGGTGCTGCTCGTCCATCGCGGGTGAGGGAGGCAGGCTCAGGCCTTGCACCGCATTGGGCGCCATGCCGCTGAGCGCGCTGAGCTTGTGGCGGGCGCGGCGTGCATCGGCTTGCGCGTCGGCGTGGGTGATGGCCACTTCGAGCAGGGAAGAGGCGCTGGTCTGTGCGTCGACATCCGAGCTTTTGCCCGAGGCGACTTGCTTGTCCACCAGGGCCTTGAGCTCGCGCAGGCGGTCCATCAGCTGGGTGGCGGTGGCCACCACGGTGTCGGCACGCACGGCGTCGTTGTAGGCGGAAGCGAGCTTTTCGGCGCATTCTTCGCGGGCGCGCTTGAGGTCCAGCTCGGCGGCAGCCAGGTCGCGCTGTGAAGCGTCAAACATGGCTTGGTCGGCGCCGCCGGCATAGAGGTTCCACTTGAAGGTGGCGTCGGTGCGTTCGCTGTTGCGCTCCAGGGGGCGACCCAGGTCTTCGTCTTGCGAGCGGGTCTTGTTGAAGTTCAGGCCCAGCGTGGGGTACCAGCGCGAGTTGGCCTGGGCCAACTGGGCCTGGGCCACGCGCACCAGCGCCGCGGCACCTTGCACCTGCGGGTCGCGGCCCAAGGCACCTTGCAACAGTTGCTGAAAATGGGTGGCAGATGGCGCCGTGGCGCTGGATTCGCTGGCCAGCAGGCGCCTGGGCGCCTCGGCCATGGCTTGTGAAGGCACAAGGGGTGAAGCTTCGGTCGTCTCGGTGGCCAGGGACACGGGGTCGGCGCCCACGGGCTCCAGTCCGTCGCTGGTTTGTGCCCAGGCTGGGTGGCTCAGGCTGGCCAAACAGCATGCGGCCATAGAGGCAAAGGCCAAGGGCAGTCGCACTCGCATGGGTTCAACGCTCCTGCAAGGCCGCATCGAGCGTCTTGAGCACGGGCTTGAGCAGGTACTGCAGCACGGTGCGCTCGCCGGTCAGGATGCTGGCGTCAATGGGCATGCCGGGGGTGATGGGCAGGGCTTTGCCCGCATGCTTGATCTGCCCGGCCTCGGCCTTGAGGTGCACTTCGAAGTAGGGCTGCTTGTTCTCGTCCAGGATGGCGTCGGCGCCCACGCGGTCAACGACCGCATCGAGCTTGCCGTAGATGCCTGAGTCATAGGGCAGCACGCGCACCGACGAGGTTTGCCCCGCGCGGATGAAGCCGATGTCGGCGGGCTTGACGCGGGCGGCCAGGCTCAACTCGGTCTCGGCGGGCACGATCTCCAGGATGGGCGCGCCAGCTGGCGCCACGCCACCCTTGGTGGGAATGAGCACGCGGTTGACGATGCCATCGATGGGTGCGGTGAGCTCGCGGCGGGTGAGCTTGTCCTGGCGGCCTTGCAAAACGCTGGACAGCGCCTGGGCACGGCCCTGCAAATCACTGCGCTGCGTGGCCCATTGGCTGCGCATGCGTGAGGCCGCTTCACTGCCTTGCGAGCGGGCCAGGCTGATGGCCGCTTCCAGGCGGGGCAGGCTCTGGCGCAGGCCGTCGAGCTCAGCCTGTTGGCTCATGAATTTTTGCTGGGCATTGAGGTAATCGGCGCGGGCGCCAGCGCCTTCTTTGAGCAGGCGCTCCTCAATGGCGAAGCTCTCCTTGGCCACGGCCACAGCGGCTTGCAGGGAGATGATGCGGGCTTGGGCCTCGGCCAGGGTTCCGTTCTCGCGGCGCACGGCATCGCCCGAGCTGCCCAGGGCGGCTTGGTACTCACGCATGGCGTCTTGCCAGGCACGCTGCTCTTGCGCCACCAGCTCAGGCACATCGCGCTTGAGCTCCTCGCTGAAGAGGGGCGTGGTGCCACTCAGCAAGCCATCGAGGCGGGCCTGCGCGGCTTGCGTGGCCAACCAGGTCTGGCGGCTCTCGCCAGTTTCGGCGGCGTACTGGGCCTGGTCGAGGCGCACCAGCACCTGCCCAGCCTTGACGCTCTGCCCGGGCTTGACCAGCAACTCGCGCACGATGCCGCCTTCCAGGCTCTGCACCTGCTGCACGCTGCTGGGCGGCACGACCGAGCCGATCGCGTTGACCGACACATTGATCTCTGCAAACGCCATCCAGACCAGGGTGACCACCAAAAAGCCCACCATCAGGCTGACGATGACCATGGCCGCACGGTGCGGGCCGCGGTCGGCGTCGGGGTGGGGCGTGCTCACGACCGCGCTCATGCGGCACCTCCGGGGCTGCCCAGGCTGACCTGTGCGCTGTTGCTGACTTGTGCCGCAGGCGGCGCATTGCCCGCCCCAGCCAAGGCCTTGAGCACAGCGTCACGCGGGCCATCGGCCACGACGCGGCCTTTGTCCATCACCACGAGGCGATCGACCAGGGGCAGCATGGCCATGCGGTGGGTGACCAGCAAGATGGTGGTGTCTTTGAGGCCACGCAGGTTGTGGATCAGGCGCTGCTCGGTGCCCGGGTCCATCATGGAGCTGGGCTCGTCGAGCAGTAGCACAGGCGGTTTGTTGACCAGTGCGCGTGCGATGGCCACGGCCTGGCGCTGGCCGCCCGAGAGGCGGTCGCCACGCTCGCCGACCTGGCTGGCAATGCCTGCTGGCAGCTGGGTGATGACGTCATCGAGGCAAGCGATGCGCACAGCCTCCAGCAAGGCCT
>JBEANX010000404.1:0-3226 GCA_041165245.1 Pseudomonadota bacterium | reverse complement strand
CGCATGGCGCTTCAGGGCAGAACTCGCAGGCTGCTGGCCTTTCCAATGTCCACCATCACCTCGGGCTTGAACACATCGGCCATGGCCAACAGGCGGCCTTCGCGTTGCAAACGGGCATCGGCCAGGGCCAGCAAGCGCTTGTTGGGCCGAGCAAAGGGCATGAGCGCTTGAAGCCGCAGGGCCTGCTCCATCTCTCGGCCGGGCGCATGCATGGCCAGCAAGATCAGGCCAGACGCCACCGAGCGGCTGATGCCTTGCCAGCAGTGGATCAAGATGGGCTGGTTGCCTTGCCAGGTGCCTAGGAAGTCAATGAGGGTGTCAACGTGCTCAGCCTCTGGGTAGACGCAATCATCTTGAGGCTCGGTGATGTCGTCGATGTCCAGGTGCAGGGCTTGGGCCTGCTTGAGCGCCTCGGGCAGGGTGTTGCCATGGCGCAAGCGAACCAGCGAGACCGCATGGCTGGGTGCGTGTCGGGCGATGACTTCAGGGACATCGTCAAGCGGGCAGATGTGCAGGGTGCTCATGTGAGGGCGAAGTCAGTGGGGGGCGTGTGAGCTGAACAAAGCGAAAAAGCGAGGGTGCAGGGGGGCGACCTCTACGGTTGCCTCATTGAGCCCCGCGTGCTTGAAGCGCAGCTTGCCACAGGCGCTGGCTGTCGGTGTCAAGCGCGCCATCGCGCATGCATTGGTCACGTCCAGCCGTGGCTGCCACCAAGGCCAGCGCAGGCAAATCATGCCGGGCGCGGCCTCGCAATGGGGCGGCCTGCAAGGCCGCCATCATGGCGCAGGACACCGCAGCGCCAGCGCCGCTGGCGTCGGCCCAGCGTGGCACTGGCAAGGCAGGCTGTGTGGCCATGGCGTGCGCATCGGCCAGCACCAGACCGTGTTGGGCCGAACTGATCAAAGCCAAGTCTGCACCCGCATCCACGGCTGTCTGCGCCCAGGCTTGTGACTCACTGAGCATGGCTCGCCCAGCGGTGGACACCTGCACGCGCAAAGGCCCAGACACCTGATCACGCCAATGGCCCACGGTGGCCGCGAGGGAGTCGTGTGACACCACACCGAGGTTGAGCCAGACGGCGGGGCCATCGATGGGCAGGTGTGCGCTCAAGGCGGGTGCCAGCCATGGGTAGGCATCGAGGTAGACCTGCTGCCAGCCCAAGGCCCGCCAGTTCAATGCGCCCAGGCCTTTCAGGGAGGCCAAAGCCCGAGCCGGGTCGCTGTACCAGGTGATCTCGCCATCGGCGTGGATGAGTTGCCACTCCAGGGGGGCACCGCAGTCTGGCGCCAGGGTCAATTGCTTGGTGCTGGAGCGCAGCAAGTCGATGCTGGCTTGCGCCGCTTCCGTGTGCCCGGGGTGGTTCAGGCAAGCTTCCACCTGCCAGGCCTGATCGGCTCGGGCGGCCAGGCTGGCCAGGCCCAGCGCCACCAAGGGTGCGTCAGAGGTGAGGGTGGGCTGCAGTTGCCGGCCAGTCTGGCCCGCGCCGACGTGCGCACGCGCCACAGGCAGTGCAACGCGCTCCAGCACGGCCAGATAGCCCAGCACGCCGATGCATGCGGGGCGGTTTGAAGAAGCAGGGTTCAAGGTCGTTGCGCGATCACCGCGTGGCTGGTCCATTGGTATTGGCGTTCAAAGCCCCAATCCTCAGTGTAAGGAATGCCAGAGACCTGCCGAGTGACTTGCAGCCCCGCTGCTTCGACCGTGGCCAGCATGTCCTTGACACCTTCCAGGCGGCGCGGGGCGGGCGTCTCTAGGCGCCAGCACAGCAAGTCCACCCACACGAAGAGGCCGCCCGGGCGCACGTGTCGGGCTAAGTCTTTCACGGCTTGGCGCGGGTCGGGCGCCAGGCTCAAGGCATTGATGGCCAGCACCATGTCAAAGGGCTCGCCGGGTTCTGGCTGAGCAATGGGCAAGTGCGTGATGGGTTTGGGTGTGGCAGGCACCTGCACGTCAAACCAGCCCACGCCATCTTCTGACACCTCAAAGGCCACGCGCTTGGGCAAGTGCAAGGCTTCACCGTTCTGGATCAGCACACCCATGACCAAGCTCTCCAAGGCCAGTTCGGCCTGGATGATGTGGGCGTTGGGGCGCACCATGGCCAGCTCGTAGCCAGCCGAGCCCGTGCCCACGCCCACTTCAAGCAGGCTGAAGGTGTCGTTCGGGCCACTGCGAGCCAGCACCTCGTGCATGGCCCACAGGTGCGGGCTGAAAGCACCTGACCAGCTCTGGCTGCTCCAAGGCCCCCAAGAGAAATGCACCGAGCGGCACAACTTGAGGAAGTTGCCGTAATCATGATCGGCCGAGCCACGGCCTGCGATGCTGACTTGCTGGGCGCGCTCAGGCAGGGTCTCCAGCAGGGCGTGCATCACGGCCAGAAACCGTTGTGCATGCTCGACTTGTGCGCTTGAGCGGCAAGCCAGCGTTTGCACCACCTCAATGCCGTCGATCAGGTTGTAGCGCAGGCTGGCCAATTGCTCGGTGGTGGCCAACTCGTACACCTTGGCCAAGGCGCTGAGCGTGCGGCTTTGCAGGGCGCCGCTCATGCCAGCGCTCCTTGCAGGTTCATGCGGGCGTCCATGTGAGCGATCGCGCCTTCGCGGTGCAAGCTGCTCGATCGGTACTGCGCCAGCAGCTCGCCCGAAGCACTCCATCGGCCCACGGTGCCGTCCCAGCCCGCGGTCAAGGCCGCGTCGCCGTCGAAGGTCACGGCGGGCACGCCAGGCTTGCCGTGGAGGGCCAAGCGCTGCAACTGCCAGCCACCGTCTGCGGCTTGTTCCCACAAGATGCCAAAGCCGTCATAAGCGCCCGTGAGGATGCGTTGGCCATCGGGGCTGTAGGCAATCGCCTTGACCGATTTGATGTGGCCTGGGGGCAGGGCGTCTATCAGGGCGCCGGTCTCTGCATGCCAGATGCGAACGGTGCAATCGCGCGAGGCCGTGGCGAAGTGCGGTGCCACGGGAGAGGCGGCCACGCCGTTGACCAGCACCAACGCGTCGTCCTCGATCTGAAAGAGTTCTTCGCCATCGCGCCAGCCTGTCACGGTGTCGTCGGAAGAGCCGGCAATGAGCACCTGGCACACGCTGCTCCATGCCAGCGATTTGACGGGGCCATGGTGCGCCGCCCACTCCTTGACCAGTTTGAGCTCTCGTGTCCATTGGCGGATCACGCCGTCGTAGCCCGAGGTGAACAGGCCGCTGCCATCTGGCATGAAGGCGATCGTGTTGAT
>JBEANX010000403.1:0-2591 GCA_041165245.1 Pseudomonadota bacterium | reverse complement strand
CTGTCTGCCACGATGCTCACTTGCGCATCACGTGCGGCCACCAGGCCCTGCAGGGTGCCCAGAATGTAGGTCGACTGGGTGCGGACCTGCTCGAACTGCTTGAGCAGCGCGTCGAGTTGCTCGCGCACTTCAGGGTCTTTGGTGCCCGGCAGCTGCAGTTCCTTGTTGCCGTTGTTCAGGCCTTCTGCCAGTTCCTTGAAGGCGTTCAAGTCTTTGCCCAGCAGGAACACGGCCTCGGTCGACACGCCTTCCACCGTCAGGAATTCGTTGGCTGACTTACCGATGCGCTGTGTCAGCATCACCAGCTGGTTCAGGGCAATGTGCTCGGAGTTGGAAATGCCGCCCTTCTCGATCTTGGTGGTGGCGATGCCTTCGGCCAAATCCAGCAGGTCAGACGAATGGCTGTTCACTTCACGCAGCGACTGGCTCACCTTGGTCAGCACGTCTTTTTGCTTCAACACGAAGCCGGCGTTCTTTTCCGCGCGATCCACCAGGGGCTGCAGGGGCTTGAGGACATCGCGCACGCCAGCAGGCGCCTCCGAGATGCCCAAGGTGTTGTCACCCTGCATCAGGCCGCGCACGTTGGAGGCCAAGATCTTGGACGAATCGGCCACCTCGGGGAAGGCCTGCTGGCCACCGATCAAGGCTTGCGACACCGACTTGGCCAGACGCTGCGACTGCATCAGCGCTTGGCCGGTTGCTGCCGCCTGTGTGGCGCGTCGGTCAGCGGCGTTCACCGCCAGGAAGGCGCTGATGACCAGGCCCAAAGCGCCAATGGCCACCGCACCGAACAGCACGCGCTGCTGGCGCTCCAGTGGCATGTGGCCAATGATGGGCAGCGCCGAGGTGGGCTCAGGCGGGAGTTGGTCGCCCATGTGGTCGGCATCGGCACGCATGCGGGTGTCGTTGTAGTCCAACGGGAACTCAGAGGGCGCCGCCTCGGAGATGATGGATTCCTCCATCGCGCCCGTGTGCATGCCCGAATGGTTCTGTTGCGTGTCCACGCTCTGCGCACCATCGGAAGTGACCATCACCTCGCCGGCCAAGGCCTCGGGTTGCACCTCTTCTTCGTCGCGAGATTGACCAATGTCTTTGATGCGGCTCAGAAAGCTCATAACGCAATGCTCCAGTAATCGTCAACGCTGAAGGGCGGCATCAAGCCGCCACCTTCAGGAAGGCCTCGTCGCAGGCCAGCGCAGCCAGGCTGATCTCATACCAAGGACGCCCCTTGGTGTCGATCATTTCGGCCGTGATGAAATGGGGTCTGGCGCCGCCCCCAGCAGGTGCGGCGTTCAGGTCTTCGGGGCGCCGCAGCCCCAGCAAGCGATCAATCAGCAAGGCCGAATTGATCTGCAAATTGGCATTGAAAGCCACCAGGCGCCCCGCATCGCGCAAAGGCACCTCAAAGGCAGCAGCCGCTGGCCTGGGCAAACCCATGAAGCCGGCCAGGTCGATCACCCCATGCAACTGCCCGCGCAAATTGGCCACGCCCTTGAACCAACTCAAGCTGTGCGGCACGGATTGCAGGGTCGACAGGGAAAAGATTTCACCCGATTGTTCGAGGGGCAGCAAAAAGCCGTGACCAGCCACTTCCACGGCCAGCCAGTTTCTGGTGGGCGCGGTTTCCCGGATCAGTCGCAGGCGCTCGGCCAGGCGCTGCTGCAATTCCCTCAACGCTTCCTTGTTGGCCATGCGGTCCCTTTGTGAATCTCGTTTTTGTCCGAATCAGCCGAAGGCTTTGATCTTGGAGAGCAGTTCGTCGGGGTTGACGGGTTTGACCACGTAATCCTTGGCGCCTTGGCGCATGCCCCAGACGCGGTCGGTTTCCTGGTTCTTGCTCGAGCAGATGATCACGGGGATGTCGGAGAACGACGGGTCACGCGTGATGGCTCGGGTCAACTGGAAACCATTTTGGCCAGGCATCACCACGTCCATGATGACCAAGTCGGGGCGCTCTTCATTCAGACGCTTGAATGCGTCTTCGCCATTTTCAGCCGTGCGCACCTGGTAGCCGCGCTTGGTCAGCAATTCAGACAGCACGTGCAATTCGGTCTTGGAATCGTCGACCAGCAAAATCTTTTGAATCGCCATCACATCACCTCAGGGGTTGCCCCCAAAACTTCAAACACCTTGCGCGACATCGCTGGTGCCCACCACGGCATATTGGGCCACGGCTTGCAGCAACTGGTCCTTGGTGAATGGCTTGGTCAGGTAATCCTGCGAGCCCACCATGCGGCCACGCGCTTTGTCAAACAAACCATCTTTGGACGACAACATGATCACCGGCGTGTTGGCAAACCGGGCGTTGCGTTTGATGATGGCGCAGGTCTGGTACCCATCGAGCCGGGGCATCAGGATGTCGCAGAAAATCACATGCGGGCTGTGGTCATTGACCTTGGCCAGCGCATCAAAACCGTCTTCGGCCAGCACCACGTCGTGCCCGCCCTGGCGCAGAAAAATCTCGGCACTGCGCCGGATGGTGTTGCTGTCGTCGATCACCAGCACACGCGTGACCGGTCGCTCGCGCGCGGCCCCCGGAGAGTTCGGTACTTGTTCCACAACGACTATTCCTTCACCTTCAGCCACAGGAC
>JBEANX010000402.1:0-3776 GCA_041165245.1 Pseudomonadota bacterium | reverse complement strand
CCTGGTCAGACGCTTGCGTGCGGCCCAGTTCGATGTTCTCGCGCACACTGCCGTGAAAGAGGGTGACGTCCTGCGGCACATAGCCCAGTTGTCGGCGCAGGCTCAAGGGTTCGAGCTGCGTGTTCACCAGGTCATCGACCAGCACGCTGCCACTTTGCGGGCCGTACTGGTTGAGCACCAGCTTGAGCAGCGTGCTCTTGCCCGAGCCCAGCTTGCCGATCACGCCCACTCGCTCGCCCGGCTTGATCTTGAGGTTGAGCTTGTCCAGCAGGGCCGGTGAGTTGGGGTACGCAAAGTTGACATCGCGGAACTCGATGCCACCTTTGAGCGGCGGGGCGCTCAGGCTGGATTGCGAGTCATCGGTCGGCGAATTCATGATCTGGTTGACGGCCTCAAACGACAGGCGCGTCTGCTCCCAACGCACGATCAGGCTGGCGATCTGGCTGATGGGCGCCACGGCGCGGCTGGCCAACATGGTCACGGCGATGAGCTGGCCCATCGAGATCTCTTGCTTGCCGATCAGGATGGCGCCCACGATGACCAGCAGCACGTTCTCCAGCGACAGCACCGAGGCCGAAGCGTAGTTCGAGCGCGCCACGATCTCACGCGTGTGCATGGTGTTGTCGCTGATGGCCAGCGTGAGGCTTTCCCACTTGCGGCGGCTCCAGGCTTCGGCGCCCAGGGCCTTGACCGTGTCCAGGCCGTTCATGGTTTCGAACAGGTGCGCGGTGCGGTCGGCACTTTGCTTCATGTTCTGCGAGACCGACTTGGCCAGCGCCTTGCGGCTGAGCAGCGCCAGGCCGATCAGCACAGGGATGGTGAGCAGTGGCACCAACACCAGCCAGCCACCGATCAAGGTGATCAGCGCCAAGAAGAGAAACACAAAGGGCAAATCGCCCAGGACGGTCAAGGTGCTGGAGGCAAAGAACTCACGCACCGATTCGAAGTCCTTGACCACATTGGCCAAGGTGCCGCCTGAGGCCGGGCGGCTGGCGGTGCGCAAACGCAAGGCGTGCGCAAACACTTTGGCTGACAGGGCCACATCCATGCGCCGTGCGGCCGATTCGACCAGGTAGCTGCGCACCAGGCGCATGGCCAGGTCGAACCCGATCACGACGAAGGCGGCCAGGCCCAGCACCCACAGGCTGTTGAGCGCGTTGTTGGGGATCACGCGGTCATACACCGCGGTCGAGAAGAAAGGCAAGATGGCCGCAAACAGGTTGGTGGCCACGGTGCCCAGCAGCGCCCAGCCCAAGATCCAACGGTTGCGGTTGAAGACGTCCCAGAACCATTGGCGGGTCTGGGGCAAGGTGTAGAGCAGGCTGCGTTGATCGAGGTGCAGCGTGGGGCGCACCGCCATCCAGCGGGGGTGGGCACAGGCGTCCAGGATGCCTTCAAAACTCAGCCAGGTGCTGCCTTCGACGCCGGGGCGGTGGCACTCGAACTGGTCGCCCTGGCGCTTGATGACGACCAGGGCCTCGCCTTGCGAGCCGACCACCAAGGCTGGCAGCAGCGTGGGTTTGACATCGGGGCCGCCTTCGATGGGCGTGCCCACCAGGGCGGCGCGAGCCATCAGCTCAGCGGTGGCTTGCGGCAAGGCCTGGCCCTGCAGGGCGGTGGCGCTGGCCAGCAGCACTTCCTGTTGAACAGGGGAGCCAAAGAAGCGACACACAAACACCAGCGCCTCGACCAGGGCACCCAGGGATGGGCCGCTCGGAGGGGCTGGGGTGTCGATCAAAGGGGGTTCGGTGGCGGGCAGGCTGTCTGCAGGCTGTGTGCTCATTGGGGCGACATCATGAGTCGGCTGCGGGGCTTTGCCACGGATTGTGGTGCGTTTGATGATAACAAACGGCCCTCACATGGAGGGCCGTTGGAAGGCCCGAAAAGCCGCCCTGATGTGGGCAACTTCTCGGGAAAGCGACACGCTTTGGCTTCAGGCGGCCACGGCGTGTTGCTCCAGCAGCGCGGCCAGTTGGCGCAGCGTTTCGGCATCAGCCGTCACGTTGGCGTCGTTGGCAGCGGGGGCGGCAGGTGCGGCGGCTTGTGCCGTGCCCAGGGCCTGGTCCAGCAGCGTGTTGGTGCTGCTGAGCAGGCTGGCCAGTTCGGGCAGCGAGGCACCGTCCACATCGGTGTTGAAGTACACGTCGGTGGTGGTGATCTGCGTGCCATCTGTGCGAGTGGCCACGCTGGTTTCACCCAGCACGTTGCCCAGCTGTTCCACAGCGGCGTCGGTGAAGCCGGTGCTCAGGCTGGCGATGCCAGCTTCGCCCAGGGTGCGCAGCTCACCAGCGTCGGTGGCGTGGTCGCCGTTGAGGTCTTGCCAAACCAGCAGCTTGCTGAAATCAGCGTCCTTGGCGTCGACCAGGCCGTCGTGGTTCGTGTCGAACGAGCCCAGCTTGGTGAAGCCGTCACCCTTGTTGCCGCCGAACAGCTCGGAGATCGAATCGATCTTGCCGTTGCTGTTGTTGTCGATGGCCAGGAAGGCATCGCCGGAGGACAACCAACCCGAGTTCACGGCGTGGCCGTTGCCCAGCAGGTCGAAGGTGCCCTTGGAGTCGATCAGTGCCGTGGTGTGGATGCCGTTGCCATCCATGTCCAGGGCAATGGGGCTGCTCAGGCTGTAAGTCGTGGTGTCACCGATGTTGACGCACAGGTTCGACGAGCCGACGGTGACCAGCGCGTTGGTGCTGTTCGACAGGTTCAGGCTGAGGTTTTCCCAGGCCGCTTCCTTGTAGCCACCGCACAGGTAGGTGAAGAAATCGACGCTGACGTTTTCCTTCCAGGCCGCCAGCGAGAAGCTCGACGAGCAGGTCTGGCCTGCAGCGACCTTCACCGAGATCACGCCGTCCGCATCGATCCTGCAATCGGTGCCGATCAGGGCGTAGTCGTTGTTCTGGGCAGTGACGCCGGACAAATTCTGGCAGGACGCGTCCACGCTGGTGCGGCGGGCGGTGCCGTCCAAGGCCGTGACTGTGAGCCAGGTGTCGCTGCTCACAGCAGCCGACAGCTTGACCTGGTAGGAGGCCGAGCAGCCTTCATAGATCGAGGTGCTGCCCACGATGCAGGCCGTGACTTGCTTGAACAAGCCGGCGTCGATCGAGGTATTGCACTCACCTGCGGCCAGGGTGAACACCTTGGTGGTGCCGCACGCATCAACGTCCGAATCCAGGGCGTCGTTGGTGCCCTTGTCTTGATCGGTGTAGGTGTAGCCGGCCAGGGTGCCGAACTGCAGCTTGTACTGTTCACCGCCCGTCAGGCCCGTGAACTTGTAGTAGCCACAGCTGTCGGTGGTGGTGGTCTTGCAGACGTCGTCGGCGTTGCCCCAGATGCCGTCAGCACCAGCGCCTGTCAGCTTGACGCTGACGCAGGCCAGACCCGCTTCACCAGCGTCCTGGATGCCGTTGCCATTGCAGTCGTTCCACACGCGGTCACCCACGGTGGCGGTGGGCTTGCAGAACAGGCCAGCGTCAAAACTGGTGTTGCATTCGCCATCGGCCAAGGTGAAGACCTTGGTCAGGCCGGTGGCCGTGTTGGCGTCGGAGTCAGCAGCGTCGTTGGTGCCCACGTCCTGTGCCGAGCGGCCGTAGCCGTACAAGGTACCGAACTGCAGTTGGTACTGCTGGCCACCGGTCAGGCCGGAGAACTTGTAGTAGCCGCAGGCATCGGTGGTGGTGGTCAGGCAGACGTCGTCGGCATTGCCCCAGACGCCATCCAAGCCAGCGCCGGTCAGCTTCACGGACACGCAAGCCAGGCCGCCTTCACCAGCGTCTTGCACG
>JBEANX010000401.1:0-2677 GCA_041165245.1 Pseudomonadota bacterium | reverse complement strand
TGGGACGGCTGGAAAATCCTGACCGACCGTCTGGGCAAAAAAGTCCAACTCGTCGGCGACGACCTGTTCGTCACCAACAACAAGATTTTGAAAGAAGGCATCGACAAGGGCATCGCCAACTCGATCCTGATCAAGATCAACCAGATCGGCACCTTGACCGAAACGTTTGCTGCCATCGAAATGGCCAAGCGCGCCGGTTACACCGCCGTGATCTCGCACCGCTCGGGCGAAACCGAAGACAACACCATCGCCGACATCGCCGTGGGCCTGAACGCCGGCCAGATCAAGACCGGCTCCATGAGCCGCTCTGACCGCATGAGCAAGTACAACCAGCTGCTGCGCATCGAGGAAGACCTCGGCGGCGTGGCCGTTTTCCCCGGCCGCAGCGCGTTCTACAACCTGCGCTGAGCTGCTGTTGTCAGGCCGATCAAGTCGGCATGACTCAGGCGTGATCCTCCAAGGGGCCTTCGGGCCCCTTGTTCGTTTCTGTTAAGCTCGTGTCATGCGAATGGTGACCCTGGTGCTCGTGTCTTTGCTGGCCGTTGTGCATGCCGAACTTTGGTTCGGCAAGGGTGGCATTCCCCGCGCCATGGCCTTGCGTGAGCAAGTTCAGGCGCAGCAAATCAAGAACGCACAGGCGCAAACCCGGAACGACCAGTTGGCCGCTGAAGTGCGTGACCTTCAAGAAGGCCTGGACATGGCCGAAGAGATCGCCCGCACAGAGTTGGGCATGGTCAAACCTGACGAGATCTACGTCCAGATTTCCTCTGCCCGTTGAGCGCCGCCATTGGCGCCCATCCAAGCCCCTGAGCCCTCCCCATGACTGTTTCTCTGGCTGATGCCCTGGCCTGGGCCGACCCGTGGCTCGCGCCCTGGTGGACCGCCTGGGGCGTGCCCGTGAGCCAACTTGAAGCAGTGGCCTTTGTGCTGTCGCTGATCATGGTGGGCTTGAACCTGCGCGTGAGCCATTGGGCCTGGCCGTTTTCGGTGCTCAGCTCTTTGCTGTACGGGGTGCTGTTTGCACGCTCACGCTTGTATGGCGAGGCCAGCTTGCAGCTGGTGTTCGTGTTGCTGTCCCTGTGGGGGTGGTGGTGCTGGTGGCGTGATCGCGATGGCAGCACGCACACACAGGGCGTTCGCAGCATGGGCTGGGGGGCTCGAAGCCTTGCCCTGTTGACGTGGGCGTTGATGTGGCCTGCGCTGGGCCTCTTGCTGGCCCGAGTCACCGATTCCGACGTGCCCTATGCCGATGCTTTGCCGACCGCGGGCAGCCTGGTGGGCCAGGTGCTGCTGGGTTTGAAGCGGGTGGAGAACTGGCCCTGCTGGTTGTTGGTCAACCTGCTCTCCATTGCTTTGTTTGCGCACAAGGGCCTTTGGTTGACGGTGTGCCTTTATGGCCTCTTTGCAGTGTTGTCGGTGGTGGGTTGGCGCCAGTGGCAAGGCCTCATCAAGCAAGGCAGGCAGGCGTGAGCAGCACCCAAAAAGCTGGGCTGGTCATTGCGGTCGTTGGTGCCGAGAGCACCGGTAAGACCACCTTGGCCCACCAATTGGCCCAGGCCTTGGCCGAACAGGGCCACGATGCCGTGGTGGTGCACGAGACCCTCAGGGCCTTTTGTGAGCACCACGGCCGCACACCCCGAGTGGACGAGCAAGCAGCCATTGCGCAGGAGCACAGCCAGCGCATCGAGATGGCAGCGCAACGACACGCCGTGGTCATCGCTGACACCACCGCGCTGATGACAGCGGTCTACAGCGATTTGATTTTTGACGACCACAGCTTGTACGCACAGGCCTTGGCGCAGCATCAACAAGCGGGCGTGACCTTGCTCACGGCACTCGATCTGCCTTGGGTGCCAGACGGACATCAGCGCGATGGGCCGCACGTGCAGCGCCCTGTTGACGACCGTGTGCGTCGGGCGTTGATTGGCGCTGGTCAGGCTTTCACCGTGGTGGGCGGGCAGGGCGACAGCCGCGTGGCTCAGGCCTTGGCGGTCGTGAGCCACGCCTTGAACGCCCCCAGCCGATCAGAGCGAGAGGGCGCCGGCGCCGCAACCAAATGGAAGTGGGTCTGCGACGACTGCGACGACCCAGATGTGCATGCCTTTGGGCTGATGTCAGCGTTGCGACAAAGCTGAGCGGCGGCTCAGCGCCTGTGCACCATCACTGCAGTCGTGTCGTGCCGGGTGGGTGCAGGGCATCCTCGGTGAAGATCTCGCTCGCGTCCACGCTGTCAAACTGGTAATGCAGCCCGCAGAAATCACAGCCCACGTCGATCTGGCCTTGCTCGGCGATGATGCTTTGCACTTCTTCCTGGCCAAGGGCGCGAAGCATGCCTGACACGCGTTCACGCGAGCAGGAGCAAGCAAAGCGAGGGCCTGTGTCGCCCTCCATGGGTTCGAAGCGGCGCAGGTCTTCTTCCCAGAACAGGCGGCGCAAGATGGTGTCCACGTCCAGGGTGAGCAACTCTTCGCGTTTGAGTGTCGAGGCCAGGTGGGCGATGCGGTTGTAGTGCTCGCTCAGGCCGATGTCGTCTTCACGGTGGGTGCTGCCGGCCAGGTTGCCTTCGCCCTGGATGGGCAGGCGTTGGATCAAGAGGCCTGCGGCGATTTGGTCATCGGCCGCCAAGATGAGCTTGGTGTCCAGTTGCTCGGATTGCAGCATGTAGTGCTCCAGCACC
>JBEANX010000400.1:0-4092 GCA_041165245.1 Pseudomonadota bacterium | reverse complement strand
CTGCACGCGATCAAGCTCACCTTGCTGGCGGCCTTCATCTCGGTGCCGCTGAACCTGGTGTTCGGCGTGGCTGCGGCCTGGGCGATCGCCAAGTACGAGTTCCGCGGCAAGAGCGTGCTGCTGACCTTGATCGACCTGCCGTTTTCGGTGTCGCCGGTGATCGCTGGCCTGATCTATGTGCTGGTGTTCGGCCTGCAAGGCTGGTTTGGCGAATGGCTGCGCGACCATGACCTCAAGGTGATTTTTGCGGTACCCGGCATCGTGCTGGCCACCATCTTCGTGACCTTTCCTTTCGTGGCCCGGGAGCTGATCCCCTTGATGCAGGCTCAAGGCCAGGAGCAAGAGGAAGCCGCCCGCGTGCTGGGTGCTTCGGGCTGGCAGACCTTCTTCAAGGTCACCCTGCCCAATGTGAAGTGGGCCCTGCTGTATGGCGTGATCTTGTGCAACGCGCGGGCCATGGGCGAGTTTGGTGCGGTGTCGGTGGTCTCAGGCCACATCCGTGGGCAGACCAACACCTTGCCCCTTCACATCGAGATCCTCTACAACGAGTACCAGTTTGCCGCGTCCTTCGCCGTGGCATCCCTGCTGGCCAGCTTGGCGCTGGTCACCCTGGTCCTGAAATACATCGTCGAACGCCGCGTCCAGCAACAGCTGGCACAGGCCAAGGCCGGAGTCGCCTCATGAGCATTGAAGTCAAGAACCTCGTCAAACGTTTCGGCAAGACCGTTGTCTGCGACAACCTCAACATCGACATCCCCTCCGGTGAACTGGTGGCCTTGCTGGGCCCCTCAGGCTCGGGCAAGACCTCGCTGTTGCGCATCATTGCCGGCCTGGAGCAGCCCGACAGTGGCAGCGTGCTGTTCAACGGTGAAGACACCACCAACGTGGCCGTGCGAGAGCGCAATGTAGGCTTCGTGTTCCAGCATTACGCCCTGTTCGGCCACATGAGCATTTTCGAGAACGTGGCTTTTGGCCTGCGCGTGCGCCCCAAGGAAACACGCCCCTCCGAGGCTCAGATCAAGACCAAGGTCACCGAGCTGCTCAAGCTGGTGCAGCTGGACTGGATCGCTGATCGATATCCGCACCAGCTCTCGGGTGGTCAGCGTCAGCGCATTGCCCTGGCCCGCGCCCTGGCGGTCGAGCCCAAAGTGCTGCTGCTGGACGAGCCCTTTGGTGCGCTCGATGCCAAAGTGCGCAAGGAGCTGCGCCGCTGGTTGCGTCGTCTGCACGACGAGATGCACATCATCAGCGTGTTCGTGACCCACGACCAGGAAGAAGCCATGGAAGTGGCCGACCGCATCGTGGTCATGAACCAGGGCCGCATCGAGCAAGAGGGCACGCCCGATCAGGTTTATGACCACCCCGCCACGCCTTTCGTGCTCGAGTTCCTGGGCGACGTGAATCTGTTCCATGGCCGCGACCATGCGCCTGGTGCTGTGGCCGCATCGACCAGCACGGGCAACCCCCAAGACGTGAGCTACGTGCGCCCGCACGAGATCCAGGTGCTGGCCCATGCCGAGCCTGGCAGCCTGCCTGTGACCCTGGTGCACGCCTTGACGGTCGGCCCCAACACCCGCCTGGAGTTCAAGCGCGAAGACGGCAAGGGCGAGGTCGATGTCGAAGTGCCACGCGCCGAATACGCGGCCCTGCGTGACAGCGGCGTGCTGCAAAGCGGCGTGACCTTGCACCTCAAGCCGCGCCGTGTGCGCAGCTTCTCGGTGGTCAACGGCGGGCAGGGCGGTCGCCCTGAGTTTGTTGCCACCGACCCGGGCGCCGTGATCTGATCAGATCTCGAAGTTCTCACCCACCTCGGCGCTGGAGGCCTGCTCAACCACTTTGCGTGTCAAGGGTGGGGCAAAAGTCTCGATGAAGCCATACACATGGCTGCGCAAGAAGGTGCCCCGCTTGAAGGCCAGACGCGTCATGTTGACAGCAAACAGATGGCCGGCGTCAATGGCCTTGAGGTTGCGGTCGCGCTCTTCGTCGTAAGCGATGGAGGCCACCACGCCCACGCCCATGCCCAGCTCCACATAGGTCTTGATCACGTCGGCGTCCATGGCGCTGAGCACGATGGAGGGGCTCAAACCTTCGCGGTCAAACGCCTCGTCAATGTGCGAGCGGCCGGTGTAGCCCGAGTCGTAGGTGATCAGCGGGAAGCGCGCCAGGCGCTGCAGGGTCAAGGGTTCGCCGTCGAGCAGCGCATGGCCGGGCGGCACCACCACCGAGTGCGTCCAGCGATAGCAGGGCAGGGTGACGAGTTGTTCGTACTGCGCCAGCGCTTCGGTGGCAATGCCGATGTCGGCTTCTCCGCTCAGCAGCATGTCAGCCACTTGGCGGGGCGAACCTTGGTGCAGGCTGAGGGTGACTTGCGGGTAGAGCTGGCGGAAATCACGCACGGCCGCTGGCAAGGCATAACGCGCTTGCGAGTGGGTGGCCGCGATCGAGAGCGGGCCCACGCCATGCTCCGAGAAATCCTTGGAGGCATTGCGCAGGTTGTCGGCGTCGGCCAGCAGGCGCTCGATGATGGGCAGCACCTGGCCGCCCGGTTCGGTCATGCCGGTCAGGCGTTTGCCGACCCGCACAAAAAGCTCAATGCCCAGCTCGTCTTCCAGCTCGCGGATCTGGCGGCTCACGCCGGGTTGAGAGGTGTGCAAGGCGTTGGCTACCTCGGTCAGGTTGAAGCCGCGGCGAACGGCTTCTCTGACAGAACGCAGTTGTTGGAAGTTCATGCTTGGCTCTTCTCATGTGTTTTTTGCATTCTGACCAAGCTTTTATATTTGATAAACAACTTTATGCGCACAAGCTTCTGAGGAAATCGAATGATTGGGCCTGAGCTGCCGTCAGAGTTGCGTTGCCAGGAGCAAGGCGGGAAAGCGAAGGAAGTACGGTCTGCGCTTTGGGTCAGAATGCGCGCATGACCGACGCATTGCCCTCCCTCATCATCCACAGCCCCGCCGGCGTGGTGGCCCAGTCCAGCCCCGTCAAGCGGGCTGCCAAGCGCCTCAAGGCCTTGGGCTTTGCCGCCAGCATCGACGAATCGGCGCTGGCCAAGCACCAGCGCTTTGCAGGCAGTGATGACGAGCGCTTGGCGGCCTTGTACCGAGTGGCCCAGGCTGCACCCGATGTGGCCTTGGCCACTCGTGGCGGCTATGGCCTGAGCCGCCTGCTCGATCGCATCGACTGGTCGGTGCTTGCCAAGAGCATTGGGCAGGGTACGGCTTGGGTGGGCTACAGCGATGTGACGTCGCTGCACCTTGGCGCCTTGGCCCACAAGGCCAGCGGCCCCAGCAAGGTGGGTGAGGGCGTCACGGCAGGTTTCTGGGCCGGCCCCATGGCCTGCGACGATTTTGGCCGCGACGACAGCTCCGAGGGGGGCGATGACGTCACCCAAGAGATCTTTGTGGAGGCCATGACCGGCCTGCTCGAGGCCGTTGGTTTTCGCACCGACGCGGGCTTTGATGGCCTGGAAACCTCCGGCCGCCTGTGGGGCGGCAACCTGTCGGTGGTGCAGGCCCTGCTGGGCACGCCCCATTTCCCCAAAGTCAAGGGTGGCATCCTCTACCTGGAAGATGTGAACGAGCACCCTTACCGCATCGAGCGCACCTTGCTGCAACTGCATCAGGCCGGCGTGCTGGCCCAGCAAAAAGCCGTCGTGCTGGGGGCGTTCACGGCCTACAAGAAATCACCGTTGGATCGCGGTTACACGCTCAAGAGCGCCATCGAGCATGTGCGCAGCGTCTGCCCCGTGCCCATCTTGACCGGCCTGCCTTTTGGCCACGTGCCCACCAAGGTTTGCTTGCCCGTGGGGCGACAAGCCGAGCTGGTGGTGCAAGGACGCGACGCCCTGATCTTGTGGTGAGCTCATTGCCTCGAAGCTTTGGCAGGATGACCCCACAATAGCCCGATGCATCGACGCGTGTCTCATTTCCGATCATCACCTCAAGCCTCGCCTTCGCATTTGCTGACGGTGTTTGGCCTCTTGGCTTTGATGGCCGTGGTGCTGCTGGGCGGCTGCAACAACAGCCCCTACCGCGAGGGCGCCGCCAGCGAGAACACGCTCTACACCGCCTTCAACGAGCGCTCGCCCAGGTA
>JBEANX010000399.1:0-3382 GCA_041165245.1 Pseudomonadota bacterium | reverse complement strand
CTGGCCTGCGAGCCCCTGGTGGGCAGCATGGTTCAGCCCTACCTGATGCGCCTGAACACCCCGGTGAGCGAGGCGCAGGCCAAGGCCGCGGTGCGAGACCTTCTGAGCGCCTTCCCCCGCTTGCGCGCCATCCTGGAGCCCACACGGCGGCGCTTTCAGTGGCAGATCTTGCCCGACGACGCGCGCCTGGATCAGATGTTCGACCAGGCCTTTCGGGTCGATCACATCGACCTGGACAAGCCAGAGGCCGTGCTGCGCTGGCATGAGCTGGCCGCCAACGAGCCCATGAACATGCACCACGGCCTGGGCGTGCGCGTGCAATATGCGCCGCACCCCACGCGGCCCGGCCTGATGTTGGGCGTGCACCACCTGCTGGTGGACGGACGCTCGATGATCCATTTCATCGAATCACTGATGAAGCGGCTCAATGGCCAGCCCATCGAGCCCCAGCCCCTGGAGAACAACAGCATGTTGCCCGCGGTGCTGCCAGCCAGCTGGTGGCAATGGCCGGGCAAGCTCTACCAAGCCTGGCAACACCTGCGCGCGCAAGCGCAAGAGCACGCCCGCCACGAGATCGTGCGGCTGCCGGGCACCCATGGCCTGCGCCACACAGCCTGTGCCGTGAAGCACCACCACCTGGGCTGCAGTGCCAAAGATTTGTCGCGCCTGGGCAAGGCCTGGGGCGGCTCCAGCAACTCCGTGCTGACAGCCGCAGTGGGCACGGCCATGCTGAGGCGCCGAGGCACCAGCCCAAAAGCCGCCGCCCTGATGCGCATGGGCGTGGACCTTCGCCGCTACCACCCCGCCGACGCCCGCCCCTTGCTGGGCAACCAGGTCTCGGTGTTTGATGTGCTGCTGCCCGCGCACGTGCCCGAGCCAGAGCGCGTGGCCTGGGTCGATGCCCGGGTGCGAGCCGGCCTGGCTCGCTATGAGCGCCGCGAGGTGCTGCTGCCCCTGTTGCCCTATGAGATGTTGGGCTGGCTGCGCCCGCATGATTACTGGCGCCTCATGCTGGGCGTGCAACGCAAAGGCCGCCTGCCCGCCTTGAGCTGCCACCTCACCAACATCGGCGGGGTGGACGCCTTCAATGCGCCTGAGGCAGAGGTGCGCTTGAGCGAGCTCTACCCCGTCGTCAGTGGCCTGGTGCCTTTGCTGGTGCTGGTGGTGATCAACGGCCAGCAAACCATGGTGACCAGCCACCCACGGGGCACCTACCTCGATGCCGACGTCAAACAGCTGATCGACGACACGCGTGAAGTGCTGCAGCAATGGCTGGTGCAGGGCCTGGGCAACACGGCCTGAACCTCAGGCGGGCGCGGGCAAGCGCCGAAAAGCCGGGCATATGCCGCACAAAACCCACAAAGTGGCAGCTTGATGCCAAGGCAGCATCTGCCGATAAAACTGGGATCCAGGCCACGATGGGAGCAGCAGTTCATGCCCACCACGCCACCCACTGCCACGCAGGTGTGTGTCGATCCAAGCCTCGCCACTGGCGAAGCTGGCGCTGAGGCGCTTCACACCGTCAGCGCACACCGAGCGAGCACCCCAGCCGACTGGTGGGGCGATGCTTGGGCGCTTTGGACACGCCACCCCCAGGCACAGCCTCAAGCTGGCGCCCCCCGGGCCGACAACCCTGGTGTGAACAGCCACTGAAGCACCGAGCGCCCACACCGCATGTTGAGCTCCATCTTGATCCCCAAGCGCCTGCAGGCCCGCATCGTGGCGGTGTACCTGGGCCTGCTCGTGGTCATCCAAGCGGCCTCGTACTGGTTCATCGAAGACAGCGTGGACCGCAACGCTCGAGCCTCCATCCGCACCGAGCTGAGCACGGGCGAGAAGGTCTTCTTGCGCCTGCTCCAGCAAAACACCTACAACCTCGAACAAGGCACCAAGGTGCTGGCAGCTGATTTCGGCTTTCGCGACGCGGTGTCCAGCGGCGACCGCGAGACGGTCTTGTCCGCCCTGAGCAACCACGGCGAGCGCATCAACGCAGGCATCGCCATCTACACAGACGCGCAGTTCCAACCCGTGGCCAGCACCGAGCGCGCCGCTGGGCCCTTTGTGGCTGCCGTGCAGCGCTTCGCGCGCCAGAGCCTCACAGGCGGCATGCAGCCCAACCAGATCGAAGTGATCAACGGCCAGCCCTACCAGATCGTGGCGGTGCCCGTCAAAGCGCCCCAGGTGATCGGCTGGGTGGGCATGGGCTTCCCCGTGGGCGAAAAGCTGCTCAAGGACATGCGCAACCTCTCAGGGCTGGACGTGGTCATGATGCTGCGCAGCCCCCGGGGCGAATGGGCCGTCTCACAAAGCAGCCTGGCCCGCGAACGCTGGGCGCCTGTCGTGCAAGCCTGGCAGAGCCCCAACAGCAGCGCAGGCGTGGAGGGGATCGACCTGACCTTGGTCATCTCAGGCGACGAATTCAGCGGCCACCAGCTCGTGCTGCCAGGCTCGCCCGGCCAGCCCCCCGTGACGGCCTTGCTGCTGCGATCTGTGGACCAGGCCCTCGCACCTTATGGCCAGCTCAAGCTCACTTTGCTGATCCTGACCGCGCTGGGCGTGGCCGCCTTTGGCGTGGGTGGCTATGTCACGGCGCGGCGCATCACCACGCCCATCCGCATGCTGGCAGGCTCAGCCCGCCGCCTGGAGCGGGGTGATTACGGCGCCGAAGTGCGCGTGCCCTCACAAGACGAGATTGGCGACCTGGCGCAATCGTTCGAGACCATGCGCCAAGCCATCCAGGCCCGCGAGGGCGAGATCCGCCGCCTGGCCTACCACGACACCCTGACCGACCTGCCCAACCGCGAGCAGTTCCGGCATGACCTGCGCCAGGCCATTGACCGCCACACCGACGACGGCCAGCCCTGCGCCGTCATGCTGCTGGACATGGACCGCTTCAAGCACGTCAACGACGTGCTGGGCCACCGCTTTGGTGACCGCGTGCTGCGGGCCGTCGCCGAGCGCCTGCGCAGCGATGCGCTCTCGCCCACCGACATCCTCGCGCGCCTGAGTGGCGACGAATTCGCCGTGCTGCTGCCCACCACCAGCGCCGCCCAGGCCAAGGAGGTGGCCGCGCGCGTGCAGGCCTCGTTCGAGCGCCCCATCACCCTGGAAGACCACACGGTCGACCTGGGCGCAGGCATCGGCATCGCCCTGTGCCCCGACCACGGCCTGGAGGCCGACGCCTTGCTCAGCCGGGCCGAAGTGGCCATGTACGCCGCCAAGCAGCAGCAAGCAGGCACCGTGGTCTACCACCCGGGCCTCGACTCCAGCAGCGAAGAATCGCTCACCCTGCTCAGCGAGCTTCGCTACGCGGTCGACCACCACCAGCTGCGCCTGTTCCTGCAGCCCAAGGTCAACCTGTGCACCGGCACCGTCATTGGCG
>JBEANX010000398.1:0-14908 GCA_041165245.1 Pseudomonadota bacterium | reverse complement strand
AATAAAAGCAATACGAGATAATAAAGAATGACTGCAATAAAAAAGACTTCACATCCGATAAAACAAACACCATCAGCTCGTCGGTGATCAGGCCACCGGAGAACTTGGCAACCATCGACAGCGCAAAGCCCTTGCCCATGGCGATCTGGGGGTGCGTGGAGATGCCAGGCAGGTGCTTTTCCAGGATGGCCTTGGTGGTTTCGTTGTCCAGCAGGTCGCCCAGTTTGGATTCGATCGAGAAGCTCATGGTTGTCTCACCAAAAAAGTGGTTCAGAAGAGGCGCCAAGCATAACCCGCTTCAAACGGTCGTTGGAACCAGTCACAGGGCAATCCCTGACACGCAATGCGGGGGATGACGCCAAGGCTGCTGCTTTGTCGTCTGGCCTTCCCCGCGTGTGAGCGAGAGCGGCGTGCGAAGGTGGCGCGGGCCCGCACGGTTTTGGGGCTCGCCAAGCCCTGTCTTGCGTTGGTTTTCGAACAGACCTGCACCATTTTCATCACACAGGGTGCGGACTTATCCCCAAAAACAGGCGTGCGAGAAAGTGCCGAATGGCCTTGTCAAGGGGGGCGCGCAAACCACGGGCACGTGTGGCAAGTCATTGATTTCATTGGGAAATATTTACCCCCGGCAGGGGGCGGGATTCAGTGCAATCCCTAGGGGACAGACGACGACGCCAAACGATGCCAGGACTTTCCACAAAGTTATCCACAGAATGCGCCTTCAGCCGAACCTCCTGCGAATCAAGCACTTAGCGGCTGAAGTGAGGGCGCTGCTTTGAGGTTGTCACCCAAGTGAAGGTGCTCCTTGGGCCCTTTGCCTGTGTTCGCGGCCCTGCCAAGCCCGAGCCCGCATGGAACAATCGGGGGGTAGAGGGGGTGGACCAGGTTGCGCGGGGCCAATCGTGACGCCCTACACAGCTTGTCAGGCCATTGCCTACCAGGGTTTACCCGATTTTTGTGCTTTGCAGCACTTGGTTATCCCCATTTTTTGGCTTGGAGGGGTGGGGCAAGGGCCTGTGGGGTGTCTGGCGTGAATCCATCCTGTGTGCAGCGCTAAGTCATTGATTCATATAGAGAGCACGGGCGTGCTGAAATCTGAGGCAATCTAGCTCAAACGACCGTGTGACAAGCATTTAGCGTCGATTTGCAGCCTTTGCCCACAAAGTTATCCACAGACCCCGTGGATAAGGGGGAGATCCAGACGGATCAAGGACTTAGGACAGTTTTTTCATTTTCAAGTAGGAATTTCGGAGACAAAGTGCACGGATCGGCCCATCGCCCCGACTTGCTGACGCCTCACACGCCGGACCCCGCCGCCAACGAAGGTGAGCGGCTGCTTGTGGCTGCCCAGCCTCAGGTGCGCTTGTCGGTGCTGGTGGAAACGCCCCAGCACAGCGGTTTGATCGGGCCGCTCGATTACCTGGCCGACCAAGCCTGGCCGCCCGGCACCTTGGTGCGCGTGCCGCTGGGGCGCCGTGTGGTCACGGGCCTGGTGTGGGCCGCGCCGCACGACGACACGCTGCTTGCTGCGCAACTCAAACCCATCGTGGAAGTGTTGGCTGAGTTGCCACCTTTGCCGGAGCCTTGGCTCAAGCTGATCCGTTTTGCAGCTGGCTATTACCAACGCAGCCTGGGCGAAATGGCCATGATGGTGCTGCCGCCTGAGTTGCGCCAGGTCGATGCCACCCAGTGGGCGAGGCGCCTCAAGCGCATGAACAAGGCCCTGGCTCTGGAGCAAGCTGAACGCGACAAGTTGCCTCCCCATGCGGTGCCCTGGCCTGAGCCCACGCCGGAGCAAACCCAGGTGCTGGCGCAGGTGGGGGGTGACGCAGCGGCCCAGGCCCCATCCCGCGTGTCACTCTTGTGGGGCAGCACCGGCAGCGGCAAAACCGAGGTTTACCTGCGCTTGGCACGAGAGGCATTGGCGCGCGGCCAGCAGGTGCTGATCATGGTGCCAGAGATCAACCTCACGCCCCAACTCGAAGCAAGGGTGGCCGAGCGTTTTGCCGACCGCCATGTGGTCTCGCTGCACAGTGGCCTGACGCCCGCGCAACGCCTGCGCCACTGGACCATGGCCCACCTGGGCCAGGCTGACATCGTGCTGGGCACGCGCCTGGCCGTGTTCACGCCCTTGCCGCGCTTGGGGCTGATCGTGGTCGACGAAGAGCATGACCCCTCCTACAAACAGCAAGACGGCGCCCGCTACTCAGCGCGTGACTTGGCGGTCTACCGCGGCCACCAGGAGGGCGCCACGGTGATCTTGGGATCGGCCACGCCCAGCCTGGAAACCTGGCACAACGCCATGCCCGTGGCCGACGGTGGCGCCGGCCGCTACCAGCGCCTGCTCATGCCCTCACGCGTGGGCCAGGGCCACATGCCCAAGGTGCGCTTGTTTGACTTGAGCCAGCAGGCCAAGCCCGGGCCCGGGCAGGAGGCGCCTGCTTTGGCCAAGCCCTTGCTGGAGGCCATTGCCGAGCGCATCGAGCGCGGTGAGCAAAGCCTGGTGTTGCTCAACCGACGTGGCTATGCGCCCGTGCTCCATTGCAGCGATTGCGGCTGGAAAAGCGGCTGCCCGCATTGCAGCGCCTGGCGTGTGTTCCACAAGGTGGATCGCACCTTGCGCTGCCACCACTGCGGCTTCACCGAGCGGGTGCCCCGCGCTTGCCCCGATTGCGGCAACCAGGACATCGCGCCCGTGGGCCGCGGCACCGAGCGCTTGGAAGAGCAGCTGGCCGAAGCCTTGCCTGGCGCCCGCGTGGGCCGCATCGATGCCGACGTGACCAAGCTCAAAGGCGCCCTCGAAGAAAAACTGGCCAGCGTGCACGCCGGTGAGGTGGACGTGCTGGTGGGCACCCAGATGGTGGCCAAGGGCCATGATTTTCGGCGCATCACCCTGGTGGCGGCGGCCAACCCCGATGCGGCCTTGTTCGCGAGTGATTTTCGCGCGGCCGAGCGCCAGTTTGCGCTGCTGCTTCAGGCCGCGGGCCGTGCCGGGCGCGATGCCGGTGTGGCGGGCCACAGCGAGATGTGGGTGCAGACCTGGCACCCCGCGCACCCGCTGTACCAAGCCTTGAGCCGGTATGACTTTGAAAGCTTTGCCCGCCAGCAGCTCAAGGAGCGCGAGCAGGCGGGCCTGCCGCCCTATGCCCACCTGGCCATGCTCAGGGCCGAGGCCAAAACGCAAGAGGCCGCCCAAGCCTTTTTGGACCAGGCCGCCCAGGTGGTGGAGGCCCATGCCGCGCAGCTCGGCGGCATCTTGCTTTACCCGCCGGTGCCCACGGCCGTGCAGAAGGTGGCCAATGTCGAGCGCGCCCAGATGCTGATTGAGGCCGAGGTGCGCCCCGCCTTGCTGCGCCTGCTGCAAGCGGCCACCCAGCCCTGGCTGGCGCTGGCGCAAAAAAACCGCCCGAACGGTTTGATCCGTTGGGCGGTCGATGTGGACCCGCTGGCCATCTGAGGGATGGCCTCAGCCCCTCAGCCCATCAGCGCCTCCAGGCCTTCGCACAGCTCGCTCAGGGGCGGGATGTCGGCCAGGAATTGATCGCCCGTCAAGCCCAGCATGGCGCAGACCTCGCCGGGCACGGTGGCCACCAGCTCAGGGCCGCTCAGGCCGTTGTGCTCTGCGCGAGCACGCCAAGCCGCCAAGTGGATGATGGCCGCCACCTTGTTGGCAGGCGTGTGCACCAAGGGCTCGGGGAAGGCGTCGATCGCATCGCTGAACGCGGGCGGGAACTTCCACTGGCGGGCCAACTCGGCGCCCACGGTGGCGAAGTTATAGCCAAAAGAGCTGCTTTCGATGTCAAAGCGGCGGGGGTCCATGGGGCTGGCCATTTTGTCGATCTGCAGCATCTGCTCGGGCATGCCAGCGTGCATCACCAGCTGGCCGATGCCGTGCATGAGACCCACGGTGAAGGACTGATCGACGTTGTTGCCCGTGTGCTTGGCCAGCCAGCGCGACACCGCGGCGGTGTGCATGCTGTAGCGCCAGAAGGTGTTCAGGTCCATGCCTGGCATGGCCTTGAAGCCGCTGGTCAGTCCGGAGCTGATGACCAGGGTGCGCACCGTCACGAAGCCGAGCATCATCAGGGCATCGTCGACCGAGCCCACCGTGCGCGACACATGGTAGTAAGCCGAGTTGGCCAGCCGCAGCAGGCGCGCCGAGAGGACCGGATCGGCCGCTATTTTTTTGGCGATGTCCTCGATCGAGACCTCTTCGTTGTTGAAGCTGTCGATCAGTTCGTGGACGATCTTGGGCACGGCCGGCAGGGCCTGCGGTTGTTTGAAGAGGGCGTCAAGCTGCATGAGTCAGCCTCCAGTGATGAGTTTCCAAACTGCCACCGCCTCCCGGCTGAAAACAGCAGTTGTGTGCTGGTATCGACTCACCGGGGGCATGACTTGAGCATCTCAGATGGCGAAGTTTTCAAAGCGGTGGAAATGCGCCAAAGCAACCGCCTTGTTGTGCACTTTGTCGCGAAAAGAGCGCCCGGCCAAGGCCCGGGCGCGCCAAGATCAGGGTTTTGGAGGCTACGGGTGCGCGGCCATGGGAGACACGCATGAACCGAACATGTTGGTGGGCCGTCGCCGGCGGGCTGACACTGAGCCTGCACGCCCAGGCGGCCCCTGGCAGCCCGCTGCCCCAACGCAACTTGCAGGTCTCCTGGCGGGTGCAGTCCGACTCTGAGGTCAGCCGAGACAGCTCGGGGCTGACCAGCGGTGCGGTGGTGGTGGGCACCGACGGCGGCCTGCGCGGGCGCGGCGTCATCACCTACGGCAGCGCGCAGGCCCAGGCCAGCGGCCAAGGCGAGATGCAGGTGCTGGTGCTCAACGGCGCGCAAGCCCGCCTGAGCCTGGGCCAGCAGCGGCCCTACACGCAGTGGCAGCTGGCCTACGGCGTGGCGCCAAGCCCGGCCGCAGCCGCATCACCGATGGGCCCCACGGGCACAAGTGTGCAAGCACCCACTTTCAATGGCCAAGCCTATTCGCCGTCCATTCAGGCCTACAGCACCACCACGTGGGTGGACACCGGCCAAGGCCTGCGCGTGCGTCCCAGCTGGCCTGGTGGGCAGGCGCCAGTGACCTTGACGTTTGACACGCGCAGCGATGTGAGCGACGCCAGCCGAGCCCTTGGCAGTTCGGGCACGGAGTTGCCGCCTGCGCAACTGCAGGCCGAAAGCACCTTGCGCGTGCCGCTGGGCCGCTGGGTGGTGGTGGCCCGCACAGGCGGCCAACAAACGCAGAGCCAGCGTGGCACTCACAGCACGAACGAGCTGGCGCAAGGCGGCCACACCGTGCTCGAAATCAAAGTCAGCTTGCCCTGACAATCCAAACCGTCCCCAGCCCAACCGCGTGGTGGAGCGCTGGTTTTGTGCTGTCTTTGAGGAGCCCTGCCTGTGAGCGATGCCTTTGACCCGATGAACCCGATGAACCCGCTGAGCGCCATCAACGCCCTAAACACGGCCACCCGGGCCCTGATGGACAACATCAAGCGCGCAGGCTTTCCGCCGCTGCACCAGCAGGGCGCGCAGATGGCGCGGCAGTCCTACCGCATGGGCGTGGGGGCCAGCGAGGTGCCCCGCGCACCCATGGCCCGCATCGAGAACTTCAGCATCCCGGCCCGCTCGGGCCACAGCATTCCCGCGCGCTTGTGGGCGCCCCTTGATGCACCCGGCCTGCCCGTGATGCTCTACCTGCATGGCGGCGGCTTCGTGATCGGTGGCATCGACACCTGTGAGGCCATGTGCCGCTCGGTGGCAGCGCAAAGTGGCGTGGCCGTGGTGGCCATCGACTACCGATTAGCGCCCGAGCACAAGTACCCCGCTGCGCTGGACGACACCTGGGACGCCATCGAGTGGCTGCGCCGCGAAGGCGCCAGCCTGGGCCTGGACGCCTCCCGCCTGGCCCTGGGCGGAGACAGCGCGGGTGGCACCCTTGCTGCCAGCGCGGCCCTGATGTGCCGTGACGCGGGTGTGCCCCTGCGCCTGCAGGCCATGTTCTACCCCTCGGTGCAGCTCTCCTTGCAGACGGATTCCTTCAAGGCTTTCTCCAAAGGCCTGATGCTGGACGCTGAGCTCATGGCCTGGTTCGACGCCCAATACCAGGTGCCCGGCCAGGCCCTGGATTGGCGCCGCGAGCCCCTCAAGGCCGCCAGCCACGCGGGTGTGGCGCCCGCCTGGATCGGCCTGGCCCAATGCGACCCTCTGGCCGACGACGGGCGACTCTACGCCGCAGCGCTCGAAAAAGCGGGCGTGAGCGCCGCTGTGAAGGTCTACGAGGGCACCGTGCACGACTTCATCAACATGGGCCGCTTTTTGCCCCAGGCCGCGCTGGCCCATGCGGACATGGCCCAGGCGCTGCGGCACGCGCTGGCTTGAGACGTTGAAAAGTTGGCCTGAGCGGGCTTGTGAGGGGCTGAGCGGGCCTGATCCAAGGGCATCTGGGGGCGATGTTCGTGTGATCTTGCGGTGATGTGGGGTTGATGTGGGCTTGGCGCGGGCGCGCCGCTCAAGTCAGGCTTTGGGTGTGTCGATGAACAGGCGGGCTTGCACCAGCCGGTGGCCGGGCCCCTGCCCTGTCACCCCTTGCGTCAAGCCTCCCCGCCATGACCCGACCCACACCCTGCGCCCACATGGGCTCGCTCCGATCTGTCCGCCCTGGCCTGCGCCAGCGAGCGTCTCGGGTGGCCTTGTGCCTGTGGGGGCTTGCCCTGCTCATGGGCTGCGGTGGTGGCTCTTTGAGCAGCGCCCTGGGCGGCAGCAGCACCCCGCAACCCACGGGTGAACAGGCCAACACCCTGCTCACGGGCACCTTTGTGGACAGCCCCGTCGAGGGCCTGGCCTATGTGACCAGCTCGGGCCTGAGTGGCGTGACCGATGCGCAAGGGCGCTTTCGCTTTCAGGCGGGTGACACCATCACCTTTCGCATCGCCGGGGTCGACATCGGCACGGCCCCTGCCGCCACGACGCTCACGCCTGCCAGCCTGGCCGGTGGTGACGAAGACAGCGCCCGCTTCAGCAACCTGCTGGTCCTGCTGCAATCGCTGGACACCGACGGCGACCCGTCCAATGGCATCCGCCTGAGCCCCGAGTTGCCGGCCGATCAGGTGCGCGACATCGTGGCCCTGCTGGATCAAGACCCCTTTGATTTTGGCGACGGCGCCTACAACGTCGGCCTCCAAAGCCTGGCCACAGACGGCTACATTCGCCCCCTCGAAGATGCGGCCCGCCACTACGAGAACGCCATGGGCCTGCTCGACCCTTTCCTGGGCGATGCGGCGGGCGTTTGGCAGGCCACCGGGGCAGACGGCACGGCCTATGTCTTTCGCCTGAGCACGTCAGGCCGCTACGTGCTGGCCAGCGCGCAGGCCTCGTCGCCTTCAGCCAGTGGTTTGATGCTGGGCACCTTGGCGCGTGGGCCCCAAGGCCAGTGGGCCGTGCGAGACATCAAGCTCGACACCCGCAGCGTGCCTGCGCCCTCCAGCCTCCAGGTGGGTGAAACGCTCGGCTTGCAGTTCGTGCGAGGCGAACAAGGAGCGGCGCAAGACCAACTCATGCTCAGCCGCACCATGGGCAGCTTGAGTCTGATGTTTCAACGCGCCACGCAGTCTGCGGACCTGGCCGGCGCCTGGAGCACCACGCCTGAGCTCAAGCCTGGTGGCGTGATGCTGCTGTTTGGCGAGCCCGATGCCCAAACCGGCCAGGGCCAGATCACCGTGGTCGACCCCCAGGGTGAGAGCGAGGGCAGGGGCGAGGTCGGCACGAGCTGCGAGTTGGCCTCCCAGTTCTTCCCGGGTGTCGAGCGAGGCCTGTTTGTCCTCCAAGGCAGTGAGTTGAGCTTCCTCCAGCCCACGGTGGACACCAATGGCTGCGCCGGCATCCACGACGGCCAAACCCCCATTGGCCCCCTGCTCTACAACGTCTCGCCCGACGGAAACACCCTCGACCTGGTCCTCCCCTCGCTGGAAGGCAGCGGCCAGGACTCCAAGACCCAGAGGCTCTATCGCATCCAGCGCCAGCCCTGAGCGCGGCCTTCCAACACCCCGTTTGCAACCTGCATTGAAGTACCTGCCATGCCCACACCCATTCCTTTGCATTCATGCCTGAAGTTGGCGCCCCTGACCCTTGCCTTGACCCTGGTCCTGGCCTTGTCTGCCTGTGGCGGTGGGGGGGGCGGTGGTGGCGAGGGCGGCGCGGGAGGCGGTGTGGGGGGGAACAGTGTGAACGCCTCCTTGGGCAATGCCCCCGTGATCAAGACCCTCCAAACGGGCACCTTTGTCGACAGTGCCGTCGCCGGTCTGAGCTACACCACCACCTCGGGCATGAGCGGGGTGACAGACGCCGCTGGCCATTTCACCTTCAAGGAGGGCGATGCCGTCACCTTCTCATTGTCTGGTGTGGTGCTGGGCAGCACAGCGGGAGCTGGCCTCATCACCCCCGCACACCTGGCCAATGGCGAGGACACCGACAAGTTCAGCAACTTGTTGATCTTGCTGCAATCACTGGACACCGATGGCAACCCGGACAACGGCATCACCTTGCCGACAGGCCTGGCCAAGGGCGCCATCGAAGCTGTGGTCTCGCGCCTCAATGACGACCCCAAGGATTTCGAAAACGCCACCCAGAACAGCCTGTTGGCAAGCATCGCCCACGGTGGTGTTGTGCGCACCAAAGAGGCGGCTGCTCGCCACTACGAGCAGGCCCAAGGCGCCGCCAACGCCTTTTTTGAAGAGGCTTCAGGCATCTGGCGCGCCACCACCCCGGCGGGTACCGAGCTCATCTTGAGGTTGACCACCTCGGGCCGCTACGTGCTCTCCACGGTGCCCCTGGCGGAAGGTGAACAAGAGGGCCTTGAGTTGGGCAGCCTCAAACGCGATGCGGCCACGGGCCACTTTCAGGCCTACGACATCAAGACCGACACCAATGGCATGTACGGCTTGTCCAGCCCGTTGACGGGTGAGATCTTCAGCATCAACATCCAAAAAGCGGACACGCTCGATCCGCACGATCACGTGGTCATCAGCAGCAAGGTCGGCAAACAGACGCTCTTTGGGGTGACCTTCAGCCGCACCATCGAGGGCGAGCTTTTGCAAGGCGCCTGGTCGACGTCTTCCGAACTCAAGGCGGGTGCGGGCATGTTCGTGTTCGACGAGCCCTTGCGCACCGAAACCAACGGCATCCTTGCTGGCGCTTTCAACCTGTTGGACCCAATGGGCCATGTTCAGTGCACCCAGGCAGCAGCCAAGCCAGGTGTGGAGCGAGGCACCTACCGCTTGAGCACGTCGGGCACCGTGCCCGTTCTGAGCTTCTTTGACCTGTCGGTCGACACCAACGGTTGTTCGGGCATCCAGTCAGGCACTGATCAGCTGATCGGCCCTTACAACATCACCATGGAAGACCCCGACACCATGGTGCTCACGCCCGTGGCGCCCAAGGGCAGCGACGACAAGCCCTTCAAGCTCTACAAAATCAAACGCCGCGAGGCATTGCCTGGTTGAGCCCGAGCGGCGTGGAGCGTTGCAAAGCGGCTCAAGTTTCGTGAAGAGTGGCCGATAAGCAAAGCAAGGCACGGCCGCAGGGCGGTGCTTCTCTTCTGTTTGTCAGCCAGCCCATCACGGAGCGCACATGTCTTTGCAGTTGCATCGATCGATTCGCCCCTTCAGCCTGTCCATCGCCGCAGCACTCGCGCTCAGTGCCTGCGGAGGCGGTGGCGGCAGTGACACCCCCGCGGCCGTCGCAGGCACCCAGACGGGTGTCTTTGTGGACAGCGCCGTCGAAGGCCTGAGCTACGAGACCAGCTCAGGCGTCAAAGGCACCACCGATGCCCAAGGCCGCTTCAAATACAACGAGGGCGACACCGTCACCTTCAAGGCCGGCGGCGTCACCTTGGGCTCCGGCAAAGCCACTGGCACTGTCACCCCAGCCCACATCTCTGGTGGTGAAGACACCAACAAGTTCACCAACCTTTTGGTGCTGCTGCAATCGCTGGACACCGACGGCGACCCCTCCAACGGCATCACCCTGCCGGCCAATCTGGACGGCACCAAGCTGGCCAAAGTGGCCGAGCGCCTGAATGACGATCCGGCTGATTTCACCGACGACAGCAAGAACGTCGAGCTCAAGCAGGCCTCCCCCAAGGGAGCAATCCGCAAACGCGATGAAGCCCGCAAGCATTACGAGGACACGCAAGCCAAGGTCAGTGATTTCATGGATGGCGCGGCTGGTGTGTGGGTTGGTCGGGACATGAACAATAGGACCCTGGCCCTGAGGCTCACGCCTTCTGGGCGCTACATGCTCACCATCATCAGCAGTGATGCTGAAAACGGCACAGAGATTGGCACCCTTGCCCGCGATGCCGCGACGGGTTTGATCACCACAAGCAACATCACCACCGACACCAACGGCACGGCAGGCTGGTCCAACTTGGGTGCTGATCGCACGGTGGCCTTGTCTTTCGAGGCCCGCCCCGAAGAGCGCAACTACACCTCCACCCTGACGGTGACCGTCACCTTGGCGGGCCAGGAGCCCATGACCATTGAACTCCAGCACCCAGCCCAGCGCAAAGGCAGCTTGATGGGTGCCTGGTCCACCTCGCCAGACCTGCGGCTCAATGCGCCTTTGGTGCTATTCAATGGCCGCGGCAGTCGAGGCGACTACGCCTACATTGCGCCGGAGGCCACGGGTGGTGAGTGCGCAGCCGGTGCCGTGGAAGGTGGCAGCTTCACCTACGCCGTGCCCGTGAGCATTGTTTCAGTGAGCTTGTCGCCACCCCAAGCAACCCCAGGCCCGACACCGACGCCGGAACCAACACTGGCTCCAGCGCCCGTTTTGACCTTTGGCAAGTCCTCCCTTACCTACGAAGGCTGCAACTTTTTCCTCAAACACCAAGGTTTCAACTTGAACCCGCGTCTGTCTGAGGACGGCTTGACTTTGACGGTGTACGACACCAGCGGCGAGACGGTGCTCTTCAAGCTCTACCGCATCAAGCGCGACAAAGACTGGTTCCAGGAAGAGTGGGACAGCGTCTACGACTGAGCATCCACCCAGGGCAAACCCTTGCCCTGAGCCCTTCTGGCATGTGACTTGCAACCCGGTGGTCCACCATGACCGCCGCCTTGCCACCACAGAGCCTGCCCCCTCCCAGCGCCAGTCCCCGGGTCACCGAGGTCTGGCGCGATCGTTTGCGCCTGCTGCTTGAATCGACCGGCGAGGGCGTCTTCGGGGTGGACATGGACGGCTGCTGCACCTTCATCAACCGCGCTGGTGCGGACATGCTGGGCCATGAGCCTGCAGACATGCTTGGTTGCAACATGCACGACCTCATGCACCACACGCATGCAGACGGGCATCACTACCCGGCGCACGAGTGCCCCATCTTCAACGCCTTCCGCTCGGGCGTGCCCTGCCGCATCGACAGCGAGGTGCTGTGGCGCCGCGACGGCAGCAGCTTTGCGGCTGAATACTCTTCTTACCCCATCCTGGAGGGCGGCGAAGTGCATGGCGCGGTCGTCACCTTCGTGGACATCACCGATCGCAAGCACCAGGAAGAACTTTTGCGCCAAGCCAATGAGCGCCTGGAGCAACGCGTGGACGAGCGCACCCAGGCCCTCAGCCAGGCCTTGAGCCAGCTGCGCGAGTTGCAAGCCCACATCGACCAGGTGCGCGAGCAAGAGCGCACCCGCATTGCGCGTGAGATCCATGACGAGCTCGGCAGCCTGCTCGTGGGCCTCAAGATGGACGTGAGCTGGCTCGAAAAGCGCCTGGGTGACCAAGCCACCTTGCGCTGCAAATGCCAGGACATGCGCGGCCTGATCGACGGCGCGGTTGACAAAGTGGGCCGCATCATCACCGACTTGCGCCCCTCGGTGCTCGACCACCAGGGCCTGTGGGCCGCGCTGGAGTGGCAGGCGCAAGATTTCATCGACAGCAGCGACATGAAGTGCCACTGGTCCATGAACGTGGCCACGGGCCTGCAAGCGCCCGACGGCCCGCTGGCCACGGCGGTGTTTCGCATCTTCCAGGAGATGCTCAGCAATGTGGCCCGCCACGCTCAGGCCAGCGAGGTGCACATCCGCATCAGCGCGCATGCGAGCGACATCACCGTGGTTGTCAAAGACAACGGCAAGGGCGCCCCGCCCAGCGCCTTTGACAGCAGCGACGCCTATGGCGTGAGGGGCATGCGCGAGCGCGCCGGGCACTTTGGCGGCTGGTTGCACATCGACAGCCAGATGGGCCTGGGCACGCAAGTCATCCTCACCATGCCGATGTACCAGCGCGCCTTGGCCACGGCCAGTGCAGCGGCCGCCCATGGCCTGGTGCAAATCGCGGGGCGCGCCGCATGATCAAGGTCTTGCTGGTGGACGACCACCTCATCGTGCGCCAGGGCCTGCGCCAGGTGCTGTCCGATGTCGAGGGCCTGTGCGTGGTGGCCGATGCGCCCGATGGCACCGAGGCCATTCGCCTGGTGCGCCTGTGCCTCGACCCGGTCGAGGGCACAGGCGTGGACGTGGTGCTGCTGGACATTGCCCTGCCAGGTCGCGACGGCCTGGACGTGCTCAAGCAGCTCAAGGCCGAGTTCCCCAAGCTGGCCGTGCTCATGCTGAGCACCTACCCTGACAAACAATTCGCCGTGCGCTGCCTGCGCTTGGGCGCCTCGGGCTACCTCAACAAGAGCGCCGACCCGGACGAGATCGTCATGGCCTTGCGCAAGGCCGCCGCCGGTGGCATCTACCTCACGGCCAGCGTGGCCGAGGCCCTGGCCACGTCCATCAGCGAGGTGCGCGGCAAGTCTGCGCACGAGGCGCTGTCCACCCGCGAACACCAGGTGTTTCGCTTGTTGGCTGAGGGGCAAAGCGTGGGGCAGATCGCGCAGCAGCTCAGCTTGTCGCCCAACACGGTCTCGACCTACCGCGCGCGCATCCTGGAAAAAACGGGCACGCGCAATGATGTCGAGCTGGCCTTGTATGCCGTGAGGCAGCAACTCGTTCAGGTTTGAGCACATCGGCCTGACAGGCGGGGAAGCGTTGCCACCTCTGCACACCCAGCCTGGCCTTGAGCGAGAAGGGCTTTTACGCCATGTCCTTTCTGCTCAGCCTGTTTGGCGCGGTCACGGTGCAAAAGAACATCCGCGATGTGGCGCAGTTCGGGGACGAGGCCATCTCGGGAGACACCGAAGTGGCGCAGGGCTGAGCCTGTCTTGTAGGGCCAGCCCTACAAACGAATCACAAACGCCGCGATACCGCCCGAGGCGCGGCCTGCCTACAGTGAGACATCGCCCCCCAGTCCGGAGCCCACGATGTCTCAGCCTTCCGATCCAGGATTCGACCCCTATGACGCCGACCGCCCCCTGCGCCTGAGCTGCGCCTGCGGGCAGGACCATGCGCCACAAGACCACGATGCCGCCATGTCCCGTGACGCGGCCATCCAGACCTTGACCGCGCGCAGCGAGACCGAAGACTTCGCGGCCTACTCGCGCCAATTCATCGAGGCCAGCCTGGTCAAGGCCCTGTTCCCGCAAGACGCCGTGCGCCGCCACTTCTTGCGCGCTGTGGGCAAGGGCACGGCCATGGCGGCCATTGCCAGCGTGCTGCCCACCGCCAGCCTGCAGGCCATGGCCGAAGAGGCCGCGCCGCTGGAGAAGAAAGAGCTCAAGATCGGCTTCATCCCCATCACCTGCGCCACGCCATTGATCATGGCCTCGCCCCTGGGCTTTTACCGCAAGCAGGGCCTGGACGTGAGCGTGGTCAAGACGGCCGGCTGGGCCTTGATCCGCGACAAGATGATCAACAAGGAGTACGACGCCACGCACTTCCTGTCGCCCATGCCTTTGTCGATCAGCATGGGGCTGGGCTCTGTGGCCAAGCCCATGCACGTGGCCACCATCCAGAACACCAATGGGCAGGCCATCACCCTGGCGCTCAAGCACAAGGACAAACGCGACCCGAAAGACTGGAAGGGCTTCAAGTTTGCAGTGCCGTTTGAATACTCCATGCACAACTTCCTGTTGCGCTACTACCTGGCTGAAAACGGCGTGGACCCTGACACCGACGTGCAGATCCGCGTGGTGCCGCCGCCCGAGATGGTGGCCAACCTGCGCGCCGGCAACATCGATGGCTTCCTGGGCCCCGACCCGTTCAACCAGCGTGCGGTGTTCGATGAGGTCGGCTTCATCCACATGCTCACCAAAGAGATCTGGGACGGCCACCCCTGCTGCGCCTTTGGCACCAGCGGCGAGTTCATCGCGCAAAACCCCAACACCTTCGCAGCGCTGTACCGCGCGGTGCTCAATGCCGCCGCCATGGCCCGCCAGGCCAAGAACCGCGAGCTGATCGCCAAGGTCATCTCGCCCAAGGAATACCTCAACCAGCCTGAGGCTGTGCTGGCCCAGGTGCTCACGGGCAAGTTCGCCGATGGCTTGGGCAATGTGCGCAATGTGCCTGACCGGGCTGACTTCAACCCCATCCCTTGGCAGTCGATGGCCGTGTGGATGCTCACGCAGATGAAGCGCTGGGGCTATGTCAAGGGTGAGGTCGATTACAAGCAGCTCGCAGAAAAGGTCTTCTTGCTGACCGATGCCAAGAAGCACATGAAAGCCATTGCTGAGACCCCGCCCACCGGCACGGCCTACCCAGGCTTCAAGGTCATGGGCAAGGCGTTTGACCCCGCCAGGCCCGAGGCCTACATCAACAGCTTTGCCATCAAGCGCACCTGAGTGCCAAAGGTAGTCCCCACATGCTGACCTCCTTGCCCTGGTGGCAAAGCGAACGCTTCAAAGCCACCTTGCTCTCGGTGCTGATCCTGGCCGTGATGCTGGGCGTGTGGCACCTGGCCACGCTGCCTAAGCAGGTGGTGTCCAGCCAGGCGGCGCCCAAGCTCACGCCTGAGCAGTTGGAGTACGCCAAGCTCATGGGCAAGGA
>JBEANX010000397.1:0-2903 GCA_041165245.1 Pseudomonadota bacterium | reverse complement strand
GCACCAAGTGGCTGGCCGACCGCACAGCGCCCGCCATGTGTTCCACCACCGCCATGCGTGCCTCACTGGGCAGGCCGTTCAATTTGGGCAAGGCCACGGCCGACACGCTGCTCACCACGCTGACAGTCACCAAAGTGTCGAGCAAGCTGATGCCGCGGGCTCGCGCCCTGCGCTTGAAATGGTTTGATGAAATGCCTTGGGTTTTCATGGCGTGAACGTGTGGCTGGCTTGACCTGGCAATTTGTCACGATGCCATGCTGCGCCTCTTCGGGCAATCACCGAGATGAAGGCATTCGGCCCTGGCGCGCACCGAGAGTTGTCCACCGAAGCTGTGGATAAGCTTGTTGGCAAGCCGGGGGAAAGCGGCACTCCCCCTGGGAAACACCCTGGATTGCTCAGAAATGTGGCACTTTCGTGACTCATTTCTCAGATTGCTTCAACGCAGTTCGTGGAGGGCCACGGCGCCCACTGGCTTACCATCCACGTTTTGCTTCACCGGGCGCTTTGCGGCCCCGTTCTTGCCGTGACAACTGGTCTCTTCACCTCCCTGCCTGGCCTGGCCGTTCAGCCTGCCAAGACCGACCCCAACCCCCTGGTGATCTACCACGGCAAGTGCCCAGATGGCTTTGGCGCCGCGCTGGCCGCCTGGCTGTACTTCGAGGGGCAGGGTGAGTACCTGGGCGTGAGCCACGGCAAGGTCACTCAGGTGGAAGACCTGCCGCCGCTCGATGGTCGCGCTGTCTACATCGTTGATTTCTCGTTCGATGAGGCCATCATGAAGGGCATCGACGAGAAGGCTGCCAAGCTCGTGCTGCTCGACCACCACAAGAGCGCTTTTGACAAGCTGGGCCGTTTCGAGTGCCGATGCGGTGCCGTGCACTTCGACATGGGCCAATCAGGCGCCATGCTGGCTTGGAAGTTCTTCCATCCCGAGCAGCCAGTGCCAGACCTGATCCGGTTCATCCAAGACCGTGACCTGTGGACCTGGGCCATCCCTGAAAGCGCGGCCTTCTTGTCAGCCCTTGACCTCGAACCCAATGAGTTCGAACGCTGGGCCGAGATTGCCGCCTTCACGCCCGAGCAAGTGGCCGCATTTGGCCAGCGTGGCTCTGCCATGAACGAGAAGTTCCTGGACCTGTGCAAGGACATCGGCCGCGGCGCTGCCCCCATGTATTTCAATGGTCACTTGGGCGTGATGGTGAACTGCCCAGGCGCCTTCACCAGTGAAGTGGGCAACATGCTGTCCAAGGCATCTGGCACCTTTGCTTTGCTCTGGAGCGTGTCCAAGGACGGAACCGTCAAGGCCGGCTTGCGTTCGCAGCCTGGCTTTGATTCGATCCCCCTGGCGGAATCCATGGGCGGGGGCGGTCATCCGCAGGCTTGCGGCTTCCGTGTCGATTTGGCCCGGTTGCCCGAGTTGCTCACAGGCATTTTTTGGGCCGACCCAAGCCAGGCGCGCGAGCTGCCCCCCTTCCCCGAGCCTGAAAAGAAGGCCTGAGGCATCTCAGAACTTGCGTGCCTGCAGTTTCACGACGGCAGGAGGCAAGTTCGCACCAGTTGGGCCGTCGCTTGTGGCTCGACCTGCATGAAGCAGTGGCCGCCTTGCACCTCACGCACCGTCACGTGGCGGTTGCTGGCCGCCCATTGTTGTGCCGAGGGCACGATGAAGGGGAAGGTCTTGTCGGCGTGAATGAGCGTGGTGGGCGTCTGCACACGGCGCAGGGCAGACCACAGGCCCACCGGCGCGCTTGAAAAGATCTCGGCCTCGCGGCTGGGGGGGCACTTGAGCACAACGCCGTCGCCGTCATCCGCAGGGCGCAAGGCGTGCTCGCCAAAGGCTTGCAGCGCTTCTTCCGCCCAGCCTTTGTAGGTGCCCCGGCCACGCAAAGATTCAACGGCCGTGTGCCGATCAGGCCAATGCGAGCGGCGCTTGCGTGCAGCCCGCGCGAGCGGTGTGTGAGCCGCCATGCCCGCGAGCTCGGCCACGGTCATGCCCAGCACGATGGCTGCTGAGAAGATGACAGGGTCCAGCACCACGGCACGGGTGAACAGCTTGGGGTGCTCCGCCATGGCCAGGCAACTCAACACGCCACCAAAGCTGTGCCCCACCGCCATCACCGGTGCTTGGCCGAAGAGCTTGTTGCGATGGGCTTGAAAGGCCTTCACGGCCAGCTCTGCGCTGACATTCCAGCCTTTGAAGCGGCCGCCCAAGTCGCTGTCTCCATGGCCTTGCACATCGCTCAGCCACAGGTCGAAATCTGCGGCCAGGTGGGCCAGCATGGGCTCATACACGCGGCCGCAAAAGCTGTTGCCGTGCAAAAAGTGCAGCACCGGTTTGCCGCTGGGTGGTGTGTGCCAACCGCGAAGTGTGAAACCTTGATCGGTTTCAAAAGCCCAGGGCAGCAAGGGGAGGGAAGGGGTGGCGTTGTTTTGCATGAACTTCTGGCCGTGTGGCGCCGAGTGGTGCTGGCATTCAGGCAAGCCCGGCAAGCGGCGAGCGAGGCACGCCCGCAGCATCCACTACCATCTTGCCATGAAGGAACTTCCCGCCACTGCCGCACCCAATGCGGCCCCTGATGCCTTGTCTGATGTGGACGAGGCCTTGGTGCCTGCCCGCGCCTTGCGTCAGACCGCGCAAGACAAGCTCTTGCTGGCCGCCACCACCTTGTTTGCCGACAAGGGCTTTGCCAAGACCTCCACCCGCGAGATCTGCACGGCCGCCGGTGTGAATGTGGCGGCCATTCACTACCACTATGGCGACAAGGCCGGCTTGTACAAGGCCGTGTTGCGCCAACCCATCGAGGTGGTGGTGGCCCAGCTCGCGCAGTTCGATGAGCCCTCCATGGGCCTGGAAGCCTCGCTGCAACGGTTTTTGTCGGCCATGCTCTCGCCATGGACGGAGG
>JBEANX010000396.1:0-3294 GCA_041165245.1 Pseudomonadota bacterium | reverse complement strand
AATCGCGGCGCGCCTTCAACATCGATGTCGATGCCAATGACTACAGCGCCGTCGATGTCAAGGCCCTGAAGCTGTCGACCACCGACCTCTCGGAGCGCTGGCACGACCAGAGCCGCTGGCTGGGCAGCACCCTCACCTGGCGCCAGCACACCCGACTCACCCTGGGTTGGCGCGAAGCCCGGGTGCACCGCGAACTTCGGCAAAACAGCGCCATCCAAAACACCACGGCCGACCAGACGGGCCAATCCTGGCAGCTGGGCCTGAGCCAAGACCTGAACCCCTGGCTTACGGCTTATGCCTCCAGCGGCCAGGCCGTGCAGCCCAACGTAGGACGCACCCTGGACGGCAGCTACCTGCCCGCCCTCAAAGCGCGGCAGGTGGAGGCGGGCTTGCACCACCGCTGGCGTTGGGGCCAAGGCCAGAGCTTGGTCAGCCAGCTGGCGGTGTTTGGCATCGACCAGCACCACCTCACCGCCCCTGACCCGGCCGACCCCGCCCGCGAAGCCGTGCTGCCCGTGGGCCGCTGGCGCAGCGAAGGCGTGGAGCTGAGCAGCACCTGGTCAAAAGGCCCCTGGGCCGTGCAAGTGCAGGCCAGCAGCCTGCGTTACAGCCCGGTGGTGCGAACCTCCAGCACCCAGGGCAGCCAGCTGGTGGGCGCCGTGCGTGACCGGGGCGCGATCAAGCTCAGCCACACAGCAGGCAACGGCGTGAAAGCTTGGCCGCCCCGCCAATGGTGGGCGTTGGTTCAAGCGGCGGGGCCTGCAGCGGCCAACGCCACCAACACCGTGATGGTGAAGGGCTATGAGCGGTTGGACCTGGGCGCCCAATGGGCCCTGCCAGCGCAAGGCGAGCTCACGGCGGTGCTGCGCAATGTGTTCAACCGCAAGCATGTCGAAGCCGTCAATGGTACGGATGACGTGTACCAAGGGCCCACACGGGGGCTTTGGGTGGCGGCGAATTGGGCGTGGTGAAGGCCATGTAAGCCAATGGCTTGGCATGGTTTGCGCCAAGCCAGGGCTGTGACTGCGCCAACTGATACAGCTGATACAAGCGCTGTGTGAAGATTTGTTCAAATGCCTTGAAAGCTGTCATCGAGCGGTGGTTTCAGGGAGTAAGAACAATGATTCGCGAAGTCGCAGTAACTCGTTCTTTGTGGGGCCTGAGTGCCCTGGCACTTGCCACCTCGGCACTGGCGGCTGATCCCAGCATCAGTTACCAGTTGACCGGGGCGCAAGCTGCTGATTACGCAGTGGCAGACAGTGGGTGGAACAGCTTTTCCACGGTGCTGTTGCACACCGACACCTATTCGCTCATCGAGAACAACCGGCAAGACGCGGGCACCTATGTCGACGCCACCGGCGCGGTGCACCAGGTGAGCTACATCGGCAACCAATGGACCGAGGCCACCTTTTTCACGCCTTACGAAGCCAGGGTGCGCACCTTGAGTCTGGCGGCACTGCCTTCACACACGGGGCCCTATGAGATTGGCCTGGAGGTCAGCGCCGAGGTGGGTGGCACCTGGTCGGCCTCTGGCTTGATCGACAAGGACTACGTGCCGGGGCCAACCCCGCCGCCCATGCCTGCCTCGCCCAGCTGGGACTCGCAGTTCCGGGGCTACATCGACCCGGGGCTGTTTTCGCTCCTGGCCCCGCTGGAACGCATCCTGTTCGAAAGCGACAACGCCTGGGACGCATATCCCTATGCGCCGTTTGGGTTCAAACCAGGGGATGTGGCGTTTGCATTGACGCTACCCACCACGGCCAGCATCGATCACTTTGTGTTGGATTTCCGGATCGATGAAACCTATGGCAACGGGTACTGGGGCACGGATTTCCAGACCTTTTTCGTGCCTTTCAGCATGGAAGACCGGGTGATCAGCACGGCGGTGCCGGAGCCTGAGACTTGGGTGTTGATGGGGGTTTGTTTGGGGGTCTTGATGGGGGTGAAGCAGAAAACGACGCCCGCAACGGGCATCAAGGAATACAAGCTCTCCACCGTCCTCTGCGGAGGCACGGGACCTGGTCGAGTGGTGAGTCACTTGCTTATACAAAATTGGAGCCAAACCATTCCAGCAACCAGGGCGGAATCGAAAACCATGTGCACATGGGCTGTGCGCCAGGGTTCCCGTCAACCTGGAATGATCTTACAGATGACGCAAATCATGAGATCACTCAACTTCATTAGGCGGAGACAAAAGGTGACGCCATGATTCGCAAGGTATTTCGCATGCAGTACAAAGTTTGGGTCGGGTCTTGGGTGTTGGGTTGCACGGCAACAGCATGGGCGCAAGCGCCTGCCATTGAAGCAACACCGCCAGTCGCGGCTGTTGCCGTTGCTGTGGTGGCACCAGACCCCGTCCCGGCCTTGCCTTGGGCATTGGCTGTGAACCGTCGGGTTCAGTTCAGCAGCGCGTTGCTCAAAAGCCATTACCGCGAACACGACACCGCAGGGTTGACCCCAGACGGCGTGCTCGATACCGAGCAAGGACACATCAGGGGCAATGGCTTGGCCGTGCGCTGGCAAGGTGACACACCTTGGTTGCCTGTGGCGCGGCAAGGCCTATGGGTGGAGTGGTCATACCAATACCTGTCTGGCCAAACACGCTACCAAGGGTATCTGCAGAAAGGCAACGCCCTCACCCCCTACGGCGCCAAAACGGGCAACGCCTACAGCACTTGGCAAGCGCGCTTGGGCGTGCCTTTGGTGGGCTTGCCTGCACCCGAGCAGGTGCAATGGGTGCCATATGTGCAATACGGCCAGCAGCGCTGGCAAAGAAACTTGGTGCAGTACAGCGAAATTTTTCGCTACCACTGGTGGGCGGCAGGCCTGTTGGCCCAATGGCACCCACAACAAGCAGCCTTGCAAAACTGGACAGTTGAGCTGGATGCCTCAACGGGCAGACACAGCCACGCGCACATACAGACCCCTGCAATGGATTTTGCCGCCAGCTTGCCCACCAAGCCCATTTACCGCTTTGGAATGTCTGCCACCTACCAATGGCACCCGCAATGGAGCGTGACTGGGAGTTGGCAATTGCAACGAAGCCATTCAGGGGCGAGCGCGGTTGTCAATGGGTTTCAGGAGCCAACCTCGCGGAGCAGTCAGCAGCAATGGCAATTAGCATTGAACTTGCATTTCTGAAAAATAAGATCATGAACCAAAATCCTTCACAAGCCATCAGCTATTTGCGCACGTTTCTTGGATGCGCAATATTATTTACTCTTGCTGCGTGCGGTGGCTCATCCTCTTCTGAAGGGCGCTTGCCCCTGACAGTTGATCCACTTCCACAGAGTT
>JBEANX010000395.1:0-3233 GCA_041165245.1 Pseudomonadota bacterium | reverse complement strand
TGTGGAGTTCAAGTTGCCGAACGCCGGGCTCCATTCCAGCCAAACTCAAGGCCATGCGGCAAAACATCCGCCGCTACGTTTTACCGCCACGCAGATCCCAGCGGCGCTACACACGCGAAGTGCGCATGACCAAGACTCACTACCCCATCAAGAAAAAGCCGCTCAGCGCTAACTGAGCGGCATTGCCGCTGGTCGGGGCTTTTTTCATGGCGAGGGCTGGTTGAGCGGGTGATTCAGGCGATCAGCGGGAGCAAGTCTGCAGGCTGAGCGCAGATCACATCGGCACCCCAGCTTTGCACCTCATGCGCTGTGCCCAGGTAGCCCCAGGCGGCGGCTGCGCTGGGCATGCCGGCGGCTTGGGCTGACTGGATGTCTCGCAAGTCGTCGCCGACATACAGCGTGCGTTGGGGTGAGACGCCCAATTGCTCGCAGGCTGTCAGCAGGGGCAGCGGGTGGGGCTTCGCGTGGGCGGTGCTGTCGCCACTGATGGTGACGTGGCTGCGCTGGCTGAGTTGCAAGCCCGCCATCACTGGCACGGTGAAGCGGTGTGGCTTGTTGGTGACCACGCCCCACTTCAGGCCCGCACTCTCGATGGCGTCAAGCACCTCGGCCATGCCGGGGAACAAGGCGGTGGTGTCGGCCAAGCAAGCGGTGTAGGCGCCCAGGAAGGCCAGGCGCAGGATCTCGTGTTCGGGGTGGCCGGGCTCAATCCCGAGGCCCACCTTGATCATGCCGCGAGCGCCGGCCGATGCGTGGGGGCGCAGCAAGGCCAAGTCCATGGGCGCCATGCCTTTGGCCACGCGCAGCGCGTTCAAGGCGCCGCCCAGGTCGCTGGCGGTATCGGCCAAGGTGCCGTCCAGGTCAAACAGCACGGCTTGGGGCGGTGCGGGCCACTGGATGGCGCTCATGGCTTGCGGCAGGCGATCATGTAATTCACGCTGGTGTTGCCCGAGAGCCAATAGTGTTGGGTCAAAGGGTTGAACTCCAGGCCCTTCATTTGCTGGCCATTGAGGCCCGCTTCGCGGATGAAGCGGGCCAGCTCAGCCGGCTTGACGAAGCGCTTGTACTCATGGGTGCCCTTGGGCAGCATCTTGAGCACGTACTCAGCACCCACGATGGCAAACAAGAAGCTCTTGGGGTTGCGGTTGAGGGTGGAGAAAAACACCCAGCCGCCGGGCTTGACCATGTCGGCACAGGCTTGCACGACCGAGGCGGGGTCGGGCACGTGTTCGAGCATTTCCATGCAGGTCACGGCGTCAAAGCTGCCGGGTTGTTCCTGGGCCAGGGCTTCGGCGGCCACCGAACGGTAGCTCAGGTTGGCCACGCCGGCTTCCATGGCGTGCAGTTGGGCAACCTTCAGGGCCTTGTCGGCCAGGTCAATGCCCAGAACTTCAGCGCCGCGCTTGGCCATCGATTCGGCCAGGATGCCGCCACCGCAGCCCACATCGACCACGCGTTTGCCCTTGAGGCCGACGAGCTGGTCGATCCAGTCGAGGCGCAAGGGATTGATCTGGTGCAGGGGGCGGAATTCGCTTTCCGGGTCCCACCAGCGGTGGGCCAATTCGCTGAATTTGGCCAGCTCTTGCGGGTCGGCATTGGTGGCCGGCGGGAGGGCGGATGACTGTGTGGCGGTTGCAGTGCTCATGGGGCATGATCGTACCTCGCCTGGGCACCAGCGGGCTGCAAGCGGCTTGGGTGTCCGGGCCTTGTCGACGGCTTGAGCCGTGAGCAATTGGCGCTCAGTGCGGCGCCAGCGGGCTTTGCATCTGCTTGAGGCGACGGTACAGCGTGTTGCGGCTGATGCCCAACTGGCGGGCGGCGTGGGTCATGTTGCCCTCGCAGTCCTTGATGGCGCGCTCGATGGCGCTGTTGGACAAGCGCTTGAGGTTGGTTTCGGCCGGCTCTGGGGCGGCACCAGACGCTTGGCTGGCATGGCCAGGGGCCACGTCGAGGTCGTCATCGAGGCGGTAGGGGCGCGAGAACACGTCGTCCCAAAGGTCTTCGCTGAAGTGCTCCCAGTGGAGTTCGTGCTCGTGCTTGCCCAGCAGGGCGCAGGCGGTGCGCAGCGAGGCGTGCAGCTGGCGCAGGTTGCCGGGCCAGGGGTGTTGTTGCAGGGCTTGCAGCACCTCGTCGGCCATGCTGGGGGCTTGGGCGCGTTTCATGTCGTGGCCCAGGCTGTGCAGCATGTCGTCGATCAGCTCGACCATGTCACCGCGCTCACGCAGGGCGGGCAGCTGCACGGTCAGGCCGTTGATGCGCCAGTACAAGTCTTCGCGGAAGGTGCCGTTGGCGACCGCCTCTTTGAGCTGATGGTGGGTGGCGCACACCAGCACGAAATCGACCGGCAGCGGGTGGCAGCCGCCCACGGGCACCACGCATTTGTCCTGCAGCACGCGCAGCAGGCGGGCTTGCAGGGACAAGGGCATGTCACCGATTTCATCGAGGAAAAGCGTGCCGCCTTCGGCCTGGCGGATGCGCCCGGGCGAGCCCTCGCGGCGTGCGCCGGTGAAAGCGCCGCCCACATAGCCAAACAGTTCTGCCTCGATGAGGTTCTCAGGCAGGGCGGCGCAGTTCACGGCCACAAAGGGTTTGCTGGCGCGGTCGCCCTCGGCATGGAGCTGGCGGGCGAAGACTTCTTTGCCCGTGCCTGATTCACCCTGCAGCAGCACCGGGATGCCTTGGGCCTGCACACGCAAGGCGCGCTGCAGGGCCTTGGTCAGGCGGGTGTCGTCCTTGGGGCGCGGGGCACGGATGGGGCGGGGCGGGATGGCCGTGGCCGTGCTGCCGGCCGGGCGGCCCAAGGGCTCGGAGGGGCTGGCTGCACTGGCGGCGGTGGCCCAGATGCGGCGTCGGCGGTCGGGCTCGTCGCGCACAAAGAGGGGTTGGCCCTGCATGGTGGTCACGCGGGTGGGCGTGCCCGTGGCGGGCATGGACAGCAGGCGCTGGGCCTGGGGCCCGAGCAGGCGGTCAAGCGTGATGGCGCCGATCTGGTTGGCCGAGAGGCTGAGCCACTGTTGGGCGATGGCGTTGGCGCCCATGATCCAGCCCTCTTCCGTGACGGCCAGCAGCCCTTCACCAACGGAGCCCAGGCCTTCGGCATGGGGGTGCAGGCGCAGCACCTGATCGTTTGGGTGGCGGGCGTGGAACAGGCGGTCCTCGATCATGCGTGCGGCTGATCGCACCAGCGCAAAGGTGTGCGGGTGCTGGCTGCGTTGATCGCCTGAAATGTCGAT
>JBEANX010000394.1:0-10020 GCA_041165245.1 Pseudomonadota bacterium | reverse complement strand
TGATGTGGCCGAGCTGACGCACCAGATGGAGACGCTGCTGGACAAGTTGCGCCGCCATGAACTGACCCCCACGCCACCGATGGTGGACGTGCTGCTGCAATCGGGCGATGCGCTCAAGGCCATGCTGGCGCGCCATCAAGGCTCGGGCGGCGCGGCGGTGGACACCACCGAGCTTCTGTTCAACATTCGGGCGATGGTGTCGGGTGAAGCACCACCTGTGGCTGCTGCTGCGCCAGTGACCACGCCAGCGGCGACCGCTCCGGCCAGGGCTGTTGCCGTTGCGGTCGCCACAGCCGATGCCGACCAAGCTGCAGCCACCGAAGGCCAGCGTGTCGTCGAGCTGCGCGTCGGCCCACTGGCTGACCCAGCGCAAGCCGATAACCTGCTGGATCTGTTCAAAGAGATCGTCGATCTGGGCCAGATTGAGCCCCTCCCAGCGCTTGACCGCCTGCCAGAGGTGCGCCGCTTCAAGGTGAGCACCGCCACGGCTGAATCTGAGATGCTGGACTTGTTCACCTTCCATGTGTCGCGTGAGCAGGTCAAGTTCGTGGCCTTTGGCGATGCGCCTGCATCCGCCGCACCCGCTGCAGACCCAGGCTACGGCTTTTTTGAGCCTGTTGAGCCGGCCGCAGCAGCGCCGAATGAAACCGGCTACGGCTTTTTTGACAACAACCCCGGTGCCCCTGAAGCCAAGGCTTCGGCGGCCGCGCCCGTGGCGGCTGTGGCGGTTCAGCCCGCGGCAGCCGCCAAACCTGTGGCCAAGGTGGACAAGCCCCAAACCGCGGCGCTGGAAGCCTCGACCCTGCGTGTGTCGGTGGAGAAGGTCGACCAGCTCATCAACCTGGTGGGCGAACTCGTCATCACCCAGGCCATGCTGGCCCAAAACAGCCGCTCTCTCGACCCGGTGGTCTATCAACAGCTGGTGTCGGGCCTGACGGACCTGGACCGCAACACCCGCGACCTGCAGGAAGCAGTGATGTCGATCCGGATGATTCCGATGTCGACCGTGTTCAGCCGCTTCCCACGCATGCTGCGTGACCTGGCCAACAAGCTGGGCAAGAAGGTCGAGCTGGTCACCCAAGGTGAAGCCACCGAACTGGACAAGGGCCTGGTCGAGAAGATCACCGACCCGCTGACCCACTTGGTGCGCAACAGCTGCGACCACGGCATCGAAATGCCTGCCGATCGCATCGCCAAAGGCAAGTCGGAGCAAGGCACCATCACCTTGGCGGCATCACACCAAGGCGGCTCCATCGTCATTGAAGTGCGCGACGACGGCAAGGGCCTCTCGCGCGAGAAGCTGCTGACCAAGGCCCGCGAAAAGGGCATCGATGCCCCTGACACCATGACGGATTCCGAAGTCTGGGGCTTGATCTTCGCCCCCGGCTTTTCCACGGCCGACGTGGTCACCGATGTGTCGGGCCGAGGCGTGGGCATGGACGTGGTCAAGAAGAACATCACCTCGCTGGGTGGCACGGTCGAGATCGATTCGGCCGAGGGCTACGGCATGCGCGTGGCGGTTCGCTTGCCGCTGACGCTGGCCATCATGGACGGCATGAGCGTGGGCGTGGGCGAAGAGGTCTACATCCTGCCGCTCTCCTCGGTGGTCGAGAGCTTCCAGGTCAGCAACGAGATGATCAAGACCGTGGGCGGCTCAGGCCGTGTGGTCGAGGTGCGTGACGAATACATGCCGGTGATCGAGCTGGAAAAGGTGTTCGAAGTGCCTCGCTTCGACTGGGAACACAACAGCGGGATCATGGTGGTGGTCGAAGCCGAAAGCGGCCGTGTGGCCTTGCTGGTCGACGAGCTGCTGGGCCAGCAACAGGTGGTGGTCAAGAACCTCGAAACCAATTACCGCAAGGTGCACGACGTGTCCGGCGCCACGATCATGGGCGACGGCCGCGTGGCTGTGCTGGTCGACGAACTGCTGGGGCAACAACAGGTCGTGGTCAAGAACCTGGAGTCGAATTACCGCAAGGTCAACGATGTGTCGGGTGCCACCATCATGGGTGACGGGCGTGTGGCCCTGATCCTGGACGTGGCCTCGCTGGTGCGCCGCTCGCGCCATTGATATCAGGAGATGAACATGGGCATGATGGAAAAGATCGACGTACAAACCGAGGCCTTGGCCCGCGAGTACCTGACCTTCCGCCTCGGCGACGAGGAATACGGCATCGACATCCTGAAGGTGCAGGAAATCCGTGGGTATGAAAACCCCACGCGCATTGCCAATGCGCCGCACTTTCTCAAAGGCGTGGTCAACCTGCGCGGCACCATCGTGCCCATCGTTGACCTGCGCATGCGTTTTGGTTGCTCGTCGAGCGAGTACAACACCTTCACGGTGTCCATCATCTTGCACATCGGGCAGCGCACCATCGGCACGGTGGTCGATTCGGTGAGCGACGTGATGGAGATCCCGGCCGACTCGGTGCGCCCCGCGCCCGACATGAACTCGGCCATCGATGCCACCTTCATCCGTGGCTTGGCCCAGGTGGGCGAGCGCATGGTGATCCTGCTGGACATCGAAAGCCTGCTGATGAGCCCTGACATGGGCTTGGTTGACTGACACCTCATTTGCGAACGGACACCGCAGCGCCCGAGCGCTGCCCCCACGGGCCGGGTTGGCCCAACACAACGGAGCCGATCATGGTCAAGAACACAGGAACCTTTGTGGCCTCATGCGCCACCGCTTTTGCTTTGATGGCATGCACCCTCGCGGCTCAAGCTGCAGACGGTGGCGCCACCAAGGAAGACGCAGTTGCCATGGTCAAAAAGGGCGTGGCCTACATCAAGGCCACACCCAAGGACAAGGCCTATGCCGACATCAGCGACAAGGCCGCTGCCAACTTCCACAAGGAAGACCTCTACCTCGTGGTCTACGCCCTCGATGGCACGGTGCGTGCCCATGGCGCCAACGCCAAGATGGTGGGCAAGAACCTCATCGAACTCAAGGACATCGACGGCAAGCCCTTTGTGAAAGAGCGCGTTGATCTGGCCAAGACCAATGCCACCTTCTGGCAGGACTACAAGTTCACCAACCCCGAGACCAAGAAGATCGAGCCCAAGAGCATGTATTGCGAAAAGCTCGATGACACCGTGGTTTGCGGCGGCATCTACAAGTGACCTTGTTTTGAAGTTCAGGGCGAGGCCAGGTGCTTCGCCCCAGGGAGGCCCTGCATGAAGTTGCGCGCGAGTTTGATGGTGGCCCCCTCAGTGGGCAGCGTGGTGCTGCTCCTGTGTCTGGCGGCGTTCTTGTGGGTCATGGGTGACTATGACTTCAAGGCGCGCGCCACGCATGAGGCCGGTGCGTTTCACCAGGAGACCATCGCTTCGGTGAAGCAAAGGCTGGCGGAGGCTCACGTGTCGCTGTACCGCACCATGGCGGTGGTCGGCTCCATGAACGACGCTGACATCAACGCCCAAAGAGCCGCCTTGCCCAAGCTGGCATCCTCGCTCCAGGAGGAGGTTGATGAAGTGCTCAGCCCCGCCGACCGCCAGAGTGAGGACGCCAAGGCGTTCAAGGCTTCGCTGCTCAAATTCGTCAAGGGGGCAGACACGGCGATCGACCTCGCCTCGGTGGATCCCAACACAGGCGTGGCGGCTTTGCAAACGGCGGATGCCGAGTACAAATCGCTCAGCAGCCATTTGGGCAAGCTGGCCGAACGTGTCAAGGCCAATGCTGACGCTGACCTGACAGACCTGGCTGGCGCACTCAAGCGTCAGGAAATCATCATTGCAGTGGCCGGTGTGCTGGCGGGCATGGGTGCCTTTGCCTTTGCATGGCTCATGCAGCAGCGCATTGTTCGCGACATCAATGTGGCGGTTCAGGCTGCTGACCACGTGGCCCAAGGCCGATTCGACCAGTTGGTGCTTGTGCAGCGCGATGATGAGATCGGGCAGCTGCAATCGGCGCTCTCGCACATGGTGCAGTCGCTGTCCAAATCCATCAACGTGGTGCAGGAAGCTGCGCTGCTGATCGGTCAGGCCTCCAGCGAGATCGCGGCCGGCAACCAGGACTTGAGCCAGCGCACCGAATCAACCGCCGCCAGCTTGCAAGAGACCGCCTCCAGCATGGGCGAGCTCACCACCACGGTGATGCACACGGCCGATTCAGCGCGCTCTGCACACGGATTGGTGGCCGATGCTTCTGAGGCGGCGCGCAAGGGCGGCTCGGTGATGGTCAACGTGGTGTCCAACATGGCCGAGATCGACACGGCTTCACGCAAGATCAACGAGATCATCGGCGTGATCGACGGCATCGCCTTTCAAACCAACATCCTGGCGCTCAATGCGGCCGTGGAAGCCGCTCGTGCAGGCGAGCAAGGCAAGGGCTTTGCCGTGGTGGCTGGCGAGGTTCGCTCGCTGGCCCAGCGCAGTGCCAACGCGGCCCGCGAGATCAAATCTTTGATCAGCCAATCCACCGAGCGGGTGGAGGTGGGCACGCGCTTGGTCAATGAAGCGGGTGATTCCATGCAGGCCATCGTGTCAGGCGTGGAGCGCGTGACCCAGATCATTGGCGAGATCACCAACGCAGCCTCACAAGAGGCCGAAGGCATCGGCCAGGTCAACCAGGCTGTGACGCGCCTGGACCAGATGACGCAGCAGAACGCCGCCCTGGTGGAAGAGTCTGCCGCGTCGGCCGAGAACCTGCGTCAACAGGCGCAGAGCCTGTCGCAGGTGGTCAGCCAGTTCCGCCTGGCGCAGGGCTGAGGCCCAGCAGCGCCAGACGCACCCTCATCAGCCCTTGTAGGCGTACTGGGGGAAGACCTTGAGGGCCAGCGCGGCCAGCGCAGTCAGGTTTTTGCCCAAGGGCAGCTTCACGGGGATGGCCAGTTCGCCGAACGTGGCGAACGCCGTCAGCGTGCCCGTTGCAGCATCGGCAGCGGCGGCATAGCCCAGGCCGGTTGCAGCAGCGCCAGCAACGGCGTGGACTTCAGGGGTGGAGAGATTGCGCATGGTGTTTCCTTAGGGTGTGCAGAACCTCGCAAGGCGAGGGGTGTGACAACTCACACAGCCATCTTAGGAAGCATTCAATTCAGGAAATGACGGTTTCCCATGTTGTTGCTGGTCAAAATCATCGACTCATGGGGTGGGACACACCCTGTGTCGCACGTTTGCCCGAAGAGGGTTGCCCCTAAAATTGATCACGGCTGAAGTCAGATCGGGGCGTTGGGCTTCGATCGGTGCGTGTCGTAATGCTCCAGGAGCGCCCTGAACATCGTGGTGAGGTGCTCGGTCACGGTCTCCACGGGCATGGTCATGTCGTCGCGCAGCCACTCACGTGCTGCGTGGATGCACGCCCCAAACAACATGGCCGCCAGCATCCTGGGCGTCAGGGCTATCTTGCTGACTTCGGGGAACAGCATTTCGACGAAGGTCTGGATGGTCGCCACGTAATCACGCGTGGCGGCCAGGGCGTTGCGCTGGCTGCGGTCATTGGCGCTCATGGCGTCGATCAGGAGGATGCGTGCCCGGCGGGGGTCCTCCTTCATGTAGCTCAGCCAACCAGCCACGGCGGCCCGCGCGGTCTTGATCACGTCGGGAGACGGATCGCTGCGTGAGGCCACGAAGGTGCTCATCAACTGGCCCAGCAGCTTGATGTGCATGTCCTGGTAGATGGCCTCGAACAGGGCACCCAGGCTGGCGAACGATTCATAGAAGTAGCGCTCGCTCAGGCCTGCGGCCGTGCACACCTCGCGCACGGTGGTGGTGTGAAAGCCTTTGGTGCCCAGCAGTTCCAGGCCGGCTTCGAACAGCTTTTGCCGGCGCTCCTGCTGGCGCACTTCCACATCGACACCTTTGTGCTTGCGGCTGATGCGTGTGTAGGCGGGGCGGTCTGCGGGTGAATCGCTCATGGCTGCATTGTCCATGCGGATGCGGGGCGGGAAAGTCCGAATGCTGATCGTCACAAATCAGACTATCGTCCATAACAAGAAACATACGCTTCCTAAAACACATGTTTCTTAATTGGTGAGCCATTGCTCGCATGTGTTTGTGATGTTCAAGGAATTTGCCATGTCCACTGTTTTTCTTCACCGCATGGTGCTGGCCGCTTCGGCTGCCGCTGTGCTCACTTCCCTGTCTGCCCAGGCTGGCCAGGTGGTTTACGTGCCCAACACCACGAGCAACACCGTGTCGGTGGTGGATGTTGACTCCGGCGCGGTCACCAAGACCATCGACGTCAAGGGCTTGCCGTTCATTGCGGCGCCTTTGGCCGACGGCTCCAAGGTCTACATCGACAACCTGGGTACCTCGGTGTCGGGCGTGTCGGTCATCAACACGGCGGATGACTCGGTCAAGACCATCAAGCTCAAATTCCCACCGTTTTCCATCGTGCTTTCGCCCGACCAGAGCAAGCTCTATGCGGTCAAAGCCAGCTCGGGCCTGACCTCGGGCATCGACATCATCGACACCAAGACCGACACGGTCATCAAGAGCTACATCCCAGGTGGCAACACCATCTTGCCGATCGGCCTGCAGATCAGCCCTGACGGCAAGACTTTGTACCTGTCCTACCCAGGCGGCACCATCTCTGCCATCGAGGCGGCCACGGGCAAGACCCTGTTCAAGCCCACGTACTTTGGCGGCGTGCTGCCTGCCTGGTTGTCGATCTCGCGTGATGGCAAGTTGCTGTATGTGCTGAACTTCATCTCGGGCGACACCATCGTGGTCGACACCGCCACCTGGAAGCAAGTGGCCCGCTTTGACAACGGCGGCACCAACGCCCAGCCCGCCATTGCCGTGGAGAACCTCGAAGGCACCAAGCTCTTCGTGACCAATTTCGGCACCCAAACCGTCCAGGTCATCGACAAAGCCACCTGGAAAGAAGTGGGCTTGATCAAGACCCAAGGCCGCCCTCTGGGTGTGGCCATCGCCGCCGATGGCTCGGGCTACTACTCCGATTGGGGTTTGAAGTCAGCCACGGCCATCAAGCCACCTTTCACCTCCGCGCTGGCCTGGGTCTACCTGTTCCTGGCGGGCAAAGGCTCGCTGGACAAGCTGGGCAATGGCCAGTTGGTGCACTTTGACACCAACAGCTACCAAGTCATCGGCAACCCCATCGCCACGGGTGTGACGCCCAACATCATCGAAGTGGGCCCCAAGCCCTGAGCGCCCTCGGCCTGGCATTCATTCAGATGCCAAGGCTGTTGCTACCTGTTTTTCCACATCCATTACCCACCCGCCTGAATCGGCATTTCGGCGCTCACACGGCGCCAACAGGAGACAACATGACATTCCTTCACAAGACCCCATTGGCTTTGGCGGCGCTCATCTCGATCGCCTCAGGCGCCCAGGCCGGCGTCAATGTGCCCGTGACCCAGACATGCGACACCAGCCGTGCTTTGAGCGCCTATGTCGCAGGCACCACGACCAGCACCGCCACCTTGCCTTTTTTGGTCGGTGGCCCCGCCAAGATGACGCCTTGCTTCATTGAGACCGACCTGGGTTCGTCCGAGCCATCGCTGAGCATCCTCAAGGACGGCACGGTGGTGTACTCGCCCGTGCACTTTCCCAATGGCGACATCGCCATGATGCGCTCCAAGGACAACGGCAGCACCTGGGATGCCACCGTGCCCCTGCTGCCCAGCGGCAAGCCACACAGCCGTGTGCAGCCTTACGCCTATGTGGATCCTGAGACCGACCGCATCTTCTTCACAACCTCGCGCGCCAGCTTTGTTCCGATTGTCATCAAAACAGGCATCGACATGAACATCTCGGACGACGGTGGTGAAACCTGGCGCTACACACTGGTCGATCAGTTCAAGGGCCTGGACTGGATCAAGATCAACCAGGGCAAGGGCAATGTGTCGGGCGCGTCCAAGGTGATGTACCTCTCGGGCCCCACGCCCATCTCGACACCGGCTGTGATCGTCACGCCCAAGACGCACCAGGTTTTGAAGTCCACCGACGGTGGTGTGACCTGGGCTGAAGCGGGCGGCTTCCCCATTGGCCTGGCTGCCAACAACTGCTCGCTGACCGACTACATCCTGTTCGGCGCCAGCACGGTCACTGCTGATGGCACCATCCGCATCGCGGGCCGCCGCTGCACCAAGGTGGCCATCGCCACCAGCAGCGATGAAGGCAAGACCTGGTCGGTGGCCGATGTGCCCAACACCAAGTTGATCGCAGGCGGCACCACGGCCTCGATTCCCTTCAACCCCAACTATGTGCTGACCCAGCCGATCACGGCGGACGATCAAGGCAACCTGTATGTCATCTACCCCGACGACAAGAACCTGCTGCGCCTGACTGTCTCGCGTGACAAGGGCAAGACCTGGTCGACCCCAGTGGTCATCTCGGCGCCCAACATCAAGCGCACCCACCTGGCCAGCATGACGGTCAAGGAACCCGGCAAGATCGCCATTGCTTATTACGGCAGCGAGAGCGACAAGCAATCAGGCAGCTACAGCGCCTATGTGGCGGAATCCAGCAACGCCTTCAGCGCCAAGCCTGCTTTCAAGTCGCAGATGATCAACGCTCCGAGCGACCCGACCATGGCCGGCGGCTTTGACGCCAACTACTTCGGCATGTTTGTGGGTGGTGACCTGGCCGAGATCACGCAGATCAAGTACGCGCCCAATGGCGACTTGTTCGTGTCGTTGACCAAGGACATGTGCCCCAATGGCACCAGCAAGTGCAACTGGGACTTCGATGCGCACCTGAAGTCCAAGTTCAAGGCCATCGTGGGTCGCATCACCCACTGATTCTGGGCTCAGTGAGCTGCGAGCACCTGGGCGATGTGCTCGTCCACGGTGCTCAGCGGCACCTTCAAGAAAGAGGCGCCTTCGGGCGCCTCTTGACCATCCAGCAGCTGGTTCTTGGGCGCCCAGACCGGCGCGGGCCAACGTGCATCGCCCTCAAAGCGTGCAATCACGTGCCAGTGCAGGTGCGGCACCATGTTGCCCAGGCTGGCTAGGTTGATCTTGGTGGGCGCCAGCAACTGCCGCATCACCGTTTCGACCTTGGCCACCGCTTGCATGAGGTGGCTGCGATCTGGCGGGGCCAGGTCGGTCCACTCGGCCACGTGCTCGTTCCAGATCACGCGGTAGAAGGCCGGGTGGTCGGGCTCGTTGGCGCGGATCACGCGCAGCTTGTCGGTGCGAACAATGAGGTGGCCCCCATCGTTTTCGCACAGCTCACAGCCTGCCACCCTAGCCATCACACCAGCACGCGCTCGATGCCGCCGTTGTTGGCGCGAGCCACATACTCAGGCATCCAGTTCTCGCCCAGGATCTGCTTGGCCATCTCGACCACGATGTAGTCGGCCTCGAGCAGGCCGTTCTTGGTGTCTTCGCCATAGCGGCTCAGACCTTGCAAGCAGGCGGGGCAGGAGGTCAGCACCTTGACGTTGTCTTTGGCGCCGATCAAGCCCTGGTCGCGCAACTCGGCTTCGCCCTTGCGGATCTCTTCTTCCTTGCGGAAGCGGATCTGCGTGGAGATGTCGGGGCGGTTCACGGCCAGCGTGCCGGCTTCACCGCAGCAGCGCTCGCTCTTGAGCACGCTGTCGCCCACCAGGGCCTTGACCGTCTTCATCGGGTCCTGCAGCTTCATGGGGCTGTGACAGGGGTCGTGGTACAGGTAGGCTTCCTTGCTGGCCAGGGTGATGCCCTTTTCCAGCAGGTATTCGTGGATGTCGATGATGCGGCAGCCCGGGAAGATCTTGTCGAACTGGTAGCCCTGCAACTGGTCATAGCAAGTGCCGCACGACACCACCACGGTCTTGATGTCCAGGTAGTTCAGGGTGTTGGCCACGCGGTGGAAGAGCACCCGGTTGTCGGTGATCATCTTCTCGGCGGTGTCGAACTGGCCGGCGCCTCGTTGCGGATAGCCGCAGCACAGATAGCCCGGTGGCAGCACAGTCTGCACGCCCGCATGCCACAGCATGGCTTGCGTGGCCAGTCCCACCTGGCTGAACAGGCGCTCGGAGCCACAGCCGGGGAAGTAGAACACCGCCTCGGCGTCGGCGGACTGCTTGGGGTTGCGGATGATGGGGACGTAGTCCTTGTCCTCGATGTCCAG
>JBEANX010000393.1:0-3916 GCA_041165245.1 Pseudomonadota bacterium | reverse complement strand
ATGGGTGCCCTGGAATCAGAGGTCAGGGCGGCGCAGACACGCTCAGTCCGCAAGCGCCAGCCCGCACCTGACAAGCTGCTGCCATGAGCGAGCCTCTGGCCTTTGAGCCATCACCCAGCAGATCGACCGGCCTGCCCTGCTGGACCAGCGTCGGGCATTCCTGTGAGCAAAACAGCATCCATTGCCTAAGGCTATCAAGGCCATTCACTCAATTGGCTTTTCATTCATGGCGAGCAGGCCTACAGTGAACACATCGGAGCAGCAAAGCCCCCCGTTCACTGAAAGGAACCGCCATGTCCAGCCCCTTCCACAACCCTGAATCCGTCACCATCCAGAACCTCGAATCGGCCTTTGCCGGTGAGTCGATGGCCCACATCAAGTACCGCTACTTCGCCAAGCTCTGCCGCGAGATGGGCGACGAAGAAACCGCCAAGCACTTCGAACACACCGCTGACCAGGAAGTGCTGCACGCCTTTGGCCACCTCGACCTGCTCTTCCCCAAAGCCCACATGACGCCGGCCAAGGCCTTGCAGTTCGCCATCGAGGGCGAAACCTACGAGTTCACGACCATGTACCCGGGCTTTCGCAACGCCGCCGTGGCCGAGGGCAATGACGCAGCCGTGAAAGAGATCGACGAGCAGATCGCCGAGTCGCAAGAGCACGCGGCACAATTCAAGGCGGTGCTCGAAAAGGCCGCCAAGCGTTTTGCCGCGCTGGCCAAGGTGGAAGAGCGCCACGCCAATGCCTACCAGGCCGTGCTGGACAAGATTTCCGCCTGAAACCTGTCGTTTGACGCCGAACCGTCCTTTCTGACGCCCAATCGCCCGCGCTTTGTGGGCGTGCAGGCCCCACAATCCAGCCCGTTTTTGACGAGAATTCCCCCATGAAGACCTACCAATGTGTTGTTTGCGGTTTTGTGTACGACGAAGCCCAAGGCCGCCCTGAAGACGGCATCGCCCCTGGCACCCTGTGGGCCGACGTGCCCGAAGGCTGGGAATGCCCCGACTGCGGCGTCGGCAAGGCCGATTTCGAGATGGTTCAGATCTGATCGGAGCCTGAGATGACCGAAGCGGTGGTGATCATTGGATCTGGCCTGGCCGGCTACAACGTGGCCCGTGAGTTCCGCAAGCTCGACGCTGAGACGCCCATCGTGGTGGTCAGCCGAGACCATGCGGGCTTTTATTCCAAGCCCATGCTGTCCAACGCCCTGGCGGGCAAGAAGACAGCCGCCACCTTGGTCATGAAGGACGCCGAAAAAATGGCGGGCGAGATCAAGGCCCGCGTGGTGGGCGGTGTGTCGGTCAACAGCATCGACACGGCCGCCCGCACGGTGAGCCTGAGCAATGGCGAGACACTGGCCTACCGCGACCTGGTGCTGGCCCTGGGCGCCGACCCGATCCGCCTGCCATTGCAAGGCAATGCGGCCGACACGGTGCTGTCGGTCAACGACCTGGACGACTTCGCCCGCTTTGCCACCGCGCTGGACACCGCCGCCCATGGCAGCCCCGTCAAGCGCGTAGCCATCTTGGGCGCCGGCCTGATCGGTTGCGAGTTCGCCAACGACCTGCTGCACCGCGACGTGCAAGCCACGGTGGTGGATTTGGCCGACCGCGCGCTGTCACGCCTGCTGCCGCCTGAATCGAGCGCCCGCCTTCAAGCCAAGCTGGAAGCGCAAGGCGCGCAGTTCAAGTTTGGTGTGAGCGTGAACTCGGTCGACAAGTCTGAGGGCGAACACCCTCTGCGCCTGAGCTTGAGCGACGGCAGCACGCTGGATGTCGACCTCGTGCTCTCGGCCATCGGCCTCAAGCCGCGCACCGACATGGCCGCTGCTGCGGGCGTACGAGTGGCACGTGGCATTGCCGTGAACCGCGAGCTGGCCACCAACGTGCCCCATGTGTACGCGGTGGGTGATTGCGCAGAGGTTGACGGCCAGTTGCTGCCCTATGTGTTGCCCCTGATGGGCCAGGCCCGAGCCTTGGCCGCCACCCTGAGCGGCAAGCCCACGGCCGTGAGCTACCCGGCCATGCCCGTGGTTGTGAAAACGCCCGCTTGGCCGACCGTGGTGTGCCCGCCTGCACCAGGCGCGCAAGGCGAGTGGGTCATCGCGCAAGACGACGAGCAGATCGACGCCCGTTTCATGGCTGGCGAACAATTGCTGGGTTTTGCCCTGCAAGGCAAGGCTGTGAGCCAACGCCAAGCCTTGGCTGCCTTGGTGCCACCCGTGCTGGCTTGAGCCCAAAGAAGACCTTGACGCTGCGAAGCTTCAAGGCCTTTCTCGTCATGCGGTTTGTACCCGGATGCGGATTGCGCTAACCTTGAGCCCCTTTTGGGCCAGGGTGTCCATCAGGCGTGGCTGCAGTTGCCGCAACTTGGCCGAGATGGCGGCATTGGCCACCAGCACGGTCCAGCCTCCTTCGTCCACCGGGCCGGCCTTCACGTAAGGGCGCAAGCCAGGTGGCAGCAGGGGCTGCACGGCTTCCATGCACTGCTGCGAAAATCGCAGGCGCTGCAGCAGGCTGGCCAGAGGTGCCGACTGCGTCAGCGCTTTTTGCACCTGAGGCAGGTCAGGCACCATGGGCCTGAAATTGGCAGGGCGCTTGGAAAAATTCATCGGGTCACAACGGGCTTGAACACATGCAGATTCTGATCACCACCAGCGTGCACAAACCGTCCCGGGTGCTGCAATTCACGCCCTGGACGCTGGCGCTGGCAGGCGTCGGCCTGATCATCCCACTGATGATGGCTGCCTTGCTGGTTTATCACGCCATTGTGCTCAAGGCGGCGCATGAGCACTGGCCCATCATCTCCGATGCCGTGCGCTTTGTGGAGAAGCAAGAGTTCGCCCAGCGCGATCGCTACATGCGCGAGAACCTCGACGCCATGGCCATCAAGGTGGGCGAGATGCAGGCCAAGCTGGTGCGCATGGAAGCCGTGAGCGAGCGCCTGGCGGGCATGGCTGGCATCAAGCCCGATGAGCTCAAACGCATCGAGCCGGTGGCGCCAGGCGCCTCAGGTGCAGGGCGCGGTGGGCCCTTGCCAGCTTTGCGCGAGGCACCTGAAGTGACGTCCCTGTCGCAGCTCAACGAGCTGATGGACCAGATGCAAAGCGGCAGCGACCGCAACGCGGATGTCTTCACGCTGATCGAATCGCACCTCTTTGAAAAGCGCTTAGAGGCCTTGATGATGCCCAGCAGCGCGCCCGTGGAAGGGCCAATCGGCTCGGGCTTTGGCTTTCGCAGCGACCCCTTCACGGGCCGCGCCGCTTTGCACACCGGGCTGGATTTCCCTGCTGAGATCGGCACACCCATCGTGGCTGCGGCAGGCGGCTATGTGCTCAGTGCGGGGCCCCACCCGCAATACGGGCAGATGGTCGAGGTGGACCACGGCAATGGCCTGGTGACCCGCTATGCGCACACGTCCAAGATGCTGGTCAAACAGGGCGACCTGATCCGCCGCGGCCAGAAGATCGCCGAGGTGGGCAACACGGGCCGATCCACCGGGCCACACCTGCACTTCGAGGTGCTGGTGGAGGGTGTGCAACAAAACCCCACCAAGTTCTTGCAAGGCAAGGGGCAGGCGCCGGCCATGGCGCAAGCCGCCATTCGCTGAGCCTGACACGAAGCCTTCACGCCTGGCGGTGTAGGATTTGAACGTGAACATCGCTCGCAGCCATCCCACACAAGTCCTTCGCCCAGCGAATTGGCGTGTGCTGGCCCACGCGCTGCTGGCGCTGCTGGTGCTGCTGGCGCAGCAAGGGGCTTGGCGCCACCACCTGAGCCACTGGGCGCCTGCGCAGGCGTCTATCTCGGCCACCGCACGGGTCACGGCCAACCATGGCCAGGCCTTCGAATCGCTCGAAGCGCCTTGTTTGCAATGCCTGGCTTTTGCGGTCATGGCCGACACGCTCGACTCGCCT